>NZ_FXTX01000013.1 GCF_900182795.1 Venenivibrio stagnispumantis | reverse complement strand
TTTCCGGTATTTACTCCTATAACTACCTTTATCCCTTTTACTATTCCTATTAATATCTCTGTTTTTACATGCGATTTTACTTTTCTTAATTCTTTCCCTCTTTTCTATGAAAGCTTGTATGTGTCTGCATATCCAAATCCGGTTCCATCTGCTATTATGCAATAAAACTCTTTGTTTTTTACCTCTTTCTTTATATCTTCTGCTATTTTTTGTATTAGTTTATTTAAATTTTCAATCTGAATTTTCTTCATATAGTAGAAAAATCTGGGATTTGATTGAAATATTTTAATTCTCTTAATTCTTCTTCAAGTTCTCTAAAAGATAGCTCTTTCAGGACTCTTAGGATTAGTGCGAATATAATGATTTTATCGTCATATTTTTTAGGTCTTCCTCTCTTTTTTTCTTTTTCAGTTATTATATTATGTAGTTCATTTAAATATTTAGATGCTATTTTTAAAATTTTATGCTTAGAAACTTTTCTTTTCATCTTCATAACCTCTAACTTTTACCAGTTTTTTAACATTGGTAAACAATGATTAGATAATATGTTAACCAACTGATTGTCTGTCAAGTGTTAGCGAATTTTTAAACACTCTCAAAGAAGAACTTGCTAAATATATTATGCAATATTCTTCTAAATTACTTGGCAAAAAAATAAGAGAAATTTCAAAATTGGATATTCCTACGAAAGAAAAAATTTATCTTCTTGTAGAAAGATTTTTGCAACTTGCTACAGAAAAACCTGAATTGATTGATTATTTTCTGAGAGTATTTTTATCTAATAGGGAAGTCTTTAAGGAAGGATGTGAGGGATTTTTATGCGTAGGTGATGTGGTTACAGAATTGGCAATATTTTTAGAGGAAGGAGCAAAAAAAGGAGATTTAAGACAACAGGATTTTTTCACAGCTTTTGTTACAATAATGGGGCCACTTGGCGGTATTGTATTTTTACATGGTGAAAATGTTCTTCCGTACGATTTATTATCATACTCAAACGAGATAGCAGAAAATATATGGAGAGCTTTAAAAAGTGATTAATTATGAGTAATTTATTATGGATACAGGGACTTAGTTGTAATGGTAATACCCAATCTTTTTTTTGTGCTGAAAATATAGATATATTTCTTAAATCTATAAATATTCTTTATCATCCAGCTATGAGCTATTCCGACGATTTATTTCAAATTATTGATAAAATTGAAAATGGAGATATAAATCTGAATTTTTTAGTAATTGAAGGAGCTATTACAAAGAATAAAGATATCTGCAGATTAGGAAATTTTTCTATTGTAGAGATATTAGAAAAGATAATTCCAAAAACAGATTACATTATAGCTGTTGGTAATTGTGCATCATTTGGGAATATTCCTGCTTTATATAGAGATGATATAAAAGGTCTACAATTTAAATTTAAAGAGAAAAATAGATATTTGGCCGAAGATTTTAAAACCAGAAAAAATTATCCTGTTATAAATATATCAGGTTGCCCAGCACATCCTGAATGGATAATTAGAACAATATTGCAATTGCATTATGGATATGAAATAAAATTAGATAAATATAACAGACCAAAAGAGTTATATATGTATTTGACTCATGACGGCTGTATAAGGAATGAATATTTTGAATGGAAGGTTGAGACAACAGAGTTTGGTAAAAAAGAAGGTTGTTTATTTATAGATCTTGGATGTAGGGGACCTATGACCCATTCGTCATGTAATAAAATTCTATGGAATAATACTTCTTCAAAAACAAGAGCAGGTATGCCATGTATAGGTTGTACTGAGTTTGATTTTCCACGTAAAAATATGTTTGAAACAAAAAAGAATATTGGTATTCCTGAGGATATTCCTCTTGGCATTTCTAAAAGAGCATATATAATGATTTCCGGTGTAGCAAAAACTTTTAAAAATGAGAGATTAGAAAATAAATTGGAAGAAACAGAATGAAAATAAAAAAAGAGATTTTGAATAGAGTTGAGGGAGAGATTGAATTAAAATTAATGTGGGAAGATAATACGATTAAAGATGCATTAATTATAGCTCCTAATTTTAGAGGATTTGAATTTATATTAAGAAATAAACCTGTTTTGGATGCTTTAGTTATTTCTCCAAGGGTTTGCGGTATATGTGGACATGCCCATCTTATAGCTACGGTTAATGCTATTGAAGATATATATAATAAAAATGGATATGAGATAAAAATTACAGAAAAAGCAAAATTAATTAGAAATATTACATTAGCAGCAGAAATTATTCAAAATCATATTAGATGGTTTTATCTTTTTTTGATACCGGATTTTTTATATTTTAATGAAAATATGAAAATATATTATGAGCCTATAAAAGGTTTGCAATGGCAAAAAGGCTTAAAGGCAAGTAGTGAAATTGTTAAGGTTATATCCATTTTTGGAGGTCAATGGCCTCATACATCTTATGCTGTTCCAGGTGGTGTTGTATCTGATCCGATAACTACTGATATAATTTCTGCAATATCTATTGTAGATTATTTAATAAAATTTTTTGAAGATGAAATACTGGGAATAGATGCTGAAAAATATTTAGCTACTTCGTCTTTTGAAGAGCTTATTAATATATTAAAAGATGGAGATTTAAAAAGATTTATAGAAATGACTTTCAGTTTAAATATGGAGAATATAGGAACTGCTTATAAAAGATTTATAACCTTAGGTGATATTTTACCTTGCATAAAAAAAGGAGTTATAAAAAAGAAAAAGGTAAAATTTGATCTTAATAAAATAAAAGAAATAGATAGTTATTCTTATTTGACTAAAAATTTTGATATAAAATTAGATGAAAAAAGATATACATGGGCTAAAGGTGTCCATTATGATAAACTTCCTATGGAAACAGGTCCTCTTGCAAGAAGAATTTTAAATGAAGATAATCTTTTTCTGGATATGCTAAATAAATTTTCTGATAGTTTTCTTGTTAGGGTTTTAGCAAGATTAGATGAAATTATAAAACTGCTTTTTTCTATGAAAAACTGGTTACTGAGTATAAACCTAAAAGAAAGTTCTTATATAAAACCTCAGATGGATATTAAGAAACTTTCCGGTCAAGGCACAGGTATTACTGAAGCTGCAAGAGGTTCTCTTATTCATCAAGTTGTTATAAAAAATGGAAACATAGAAGAATATAATATTATTACACCTACCGTATGGAATCTTACATCAAGAGATGAAAAATATCCTTCACCGGCGGAAAAAGCAATTATCGGTTTAGACTCTAACATAAAAGCCCATATGGTTTTAAGAAGTTTTGATATATGTTCTGTTTGTACTACTCATTGAAAAAAACTCTTGACAAAATAATTAATCTATTCTATATTAATGAATAATCGTTCATCAGAGAGGTGAAAATATGTGTTTATCAATACCATCTAAAATAGTAGAAATATTAGAAGACAATTTTGCAATTGTGGATACAATGGGGGTAAAAAGAAAAGTTTCTCTTGATTTAATGCCAGAAGAAGTATCTATTGGAGATTATGTCCTTATTCATGTAGGATATGCTATAACAAAATTGAATGAAGAAGATGCCCTTGAAAGTATTAAAGTATATGAAGAGATTATAAGCAAGTTAGAAGAAGAGGAATTTAAAAATGAATAAAGTAGATTTTATCAAAGATTTCAGGGACAGTAAAAGAATATTAGCATTATCTAAATTAATAAAAGAGGAGGCAAAATCTGTAGAAAATATAAATATTATGGAAGTTTGCGGTGGCCATACCCATACTATAATGAAATACGGCATTAAACAGCTATTACATGAAAATATAAATTTTATACATGGTCCAGGATGTCCTGTCTGCATAATGCCAAAAGAGAGAATAGACCATGCAATAGAATTAGCCCAAGATGAAAGAAATATTGTTGCAACTTTAGGGGATATGATAAGAGTACCCGGTTCAAAAAGTTCATTACAAAAAGAGAGAGCAAAAGGTAAAAATATAAAAGTTTTATACTCTCCATTTGATATATTAGATATAGCATTAAAAAATCCGGATAAAAATATAATATATTTTGCTATAGGATTTGAGACCACGACACCTATGACAGCAGCTTTAATAGAAAGAGTTATTAATTTAAATATTAAAAATATCTATTTCCATATTAACCATGTTTTGGTTCCACCACCTATTAAAGCAATAATGGATAGTAAAGATAGCAATATAGATGCATTTATAGGGCCATCCCATGTGTCTGTAATCACCGGTGCAAAAATTTATAAAGAAATAGTAAATTTATATAATACACCTGTTGTTGTAGCCGGATTTGAACCAGTTGATATTATGGAAAGTATATTGATGATAATAAAACAGTTTAAAAAAGGAAAAAGCACGGTAGAGATTCAGTATTCAAGAGCTGTTAATTGGGAAGGAAATAAAAAAGCACAAGAAATGATTAATAAATATTTAGAATTGAGAGAAAGTTTTAGATGGAGAGGCATTGGAGATATACCTTTTTCAGCATTAAAATTGAAAAAAGAGTATAGTTATTTAGATGCAGAAAATATTTTCAAAGATATTCTTCCAGATACACCAATAGATGACCATAAATTATGTATTTGTGGCGATATATTAAAAGGTAAAGCAAAACCTTATGATTGTAAAATATTTGGCACAGCATGTAAGCCGGAAAATCCGGTTGGTGCATGTATGGTATCTTCTGAGGGAGCCTGTGCTGCTTATTATAAATACAGTATAAAAGAGGTTTAAAATTGAAGAAGATTTTATTATCTCACGGCGGTGGTGGAGAAGAAACTCAAAAATTAATCAAAGATTTATTTTTTAAATATTTTTCAAATGAGATATTAGAAAAAATGGAAGATTCTGCTATTTTGGATATAAACTCAAAAATAGCTTTTACGACAGATTCATTTACTGTTTCACCGATATTTTTTAAAGGAGGCAATATAGGAAAATTATCTATAGCCGGAACAGTAAATGATTTATCAGTGATGGGAGCAAGACCATTATATTTAAGTGTATCTTTCATTATTGAAGAAGGTTTTGATTACGATGATTTAGAAAAGATAGTTAAATCAATGGCAGAAGAAAGTAAAAAATCAGGGGTCTTAATTGTTACAGGAGACACTAAGGTTGTACCAAAAGGTAGTATAGATAAAATCTTTATAAATACAGCCGGTATTGGAAAAGTTATTTATGAAGGTTTATCTGCTTCCAATTTATCTGAAGGTGATATTATTATTGTATCCGGAACAATAGGAGATCATGGTGCTTGCATAATGGCAGAAAGAGAAGGTATGGAAATGGAGCTTGATTTAGAATCTGATTGTGCATCTTTATGGGATTTAGTAGAATATGTGATAAATAATGATATTAAAATAAAAGCAATGAGAGATCCAACAAGAGGTGGATTATCTGCTGTTTTAAATGAATGGGCTTTCAGCTCCAATGTTAATATAGAAATAGAAGAAGGAAAAATTCCAATAAAAAATGAAGTACAGGGGTTATGCGAATTAGTTGGTTTAGAAAGTTATAACCTTGCTAATGAAGGCAAAATAGTGTTTGCAGTTGATAAAAATGATGCAGAAAGTTTATTGGAAATTCTAAAAAAGCATCCTCTCGGTAAAGAAGCAGAGATTATTGGAAAAGTAATCGACGGAACAGATAAGAAAGTTATTTTAAAAACAACCCATGGAACAAAAAGAATAATGGAACCTCCTTCAGGAGAATTACTACCAAGGATATGTTAAATGCATGAATTCTCTGTTGTCCAAAGTTTATTAGATTTGATAGAAAAAAATGCAAAGGAACATAATGCTAAATCTGTAGATAAAGTTGTTGTTAAAATAGGAAGATTATCAGGAATAGAGCCACATTTATTGGAACTTGCTTTTGATACATTTAAAGAAAAAACCATTTGTGAAAATGCTAAACTTGAAATGATTATACAAGAAATCATAGCAATATGTGAAGATTGTAAGAAAGAGTTTGTTATAAAAGAAAATGAATTTATCTGTCCTTATTGTAAAAGCTTTAATATAAATATTTTAGATGGTGAAGATATGTATCTTTTATCCTTGGAGATGCAAATATAAGAATAATTGAATATAGTTGACTTTTTGATTTTTTTAATTTATATTTTGAATGAATATTTATTAAATTTGGGAGGTAATAGTCATGCAGTTCTTCAGTAGAGATTCGCTCCGACAGCTTTTCACAAAACCAACAAATTTAATCAACACAAATAAAGGGGATGAATACTACAAATCTCTTTACAGGCAAATTGAAAATCATCTCCAACACTTAGCTAATAGCAGGCCGATAAGAGAAGAAGATTTAAAGTTACATGAATACCTAAAAACATGGGAAATTTCAAGAAGGGATTTTTTAAAGTGGGTATCTGCCACAACCGCAATGTTAATGCTTCCTCCATCTTTTGAACCATTGGTAGCTCAAGCAGCAGAGCTAATGAATAGAATACCTGTTATTTGGATAAATATTCAAGACTGTGATGGAAATACAGAGGCTTTGATAAGGTCATCAGCACCAACAGTAGACGAATTAATTTTAGATTATATATCTTTGGAATATCAGGAAACATTAATGGCTGCTGCTGGAGATCAAGCAGAAAAATGTCTTGAAGATGCAGTAAAAGAATTTAAAGGTAAATATCTTTTATTTGTTGAAGGTTCTATTCCTGTAAAAATGGAATATGCATTTACAACAGGAAGACATCCGGAAACAGGTGTTGAAAGAGTTAAAAGATTAGCTAAAGATGCCGCAGCAGTTATTGCTGTTGGAGCATGTGCTTCTTTTGGAGGTATTCCTGCAGCCCATCCAAATCCAACCGGTGCAGTTGGAGTTATGGATGTGGTAAAAGGAAAACCAATAGTAAATATTCCTGCCTGTCCTGCAAATCCTGCAAATATAGTTGGTGTTTTACTTCATTATGTAATGACAGGTAGTTTACCGGAGCTTGATTCTTTACTTAGACCGAAATTTGCTTTTGGATATAGAATACATGATAACTGCGAAAGAAGAGCACATTTTGATGCAGGCGAATTTGTAGAAGAATGGGGTGATGAAGGAGCAAAAAATAATTTCTGTTTATATAAAATGGGATGTAAAGGACCTTTTACATTCAATAACTGTTCAATAATAAGATATAATGACGGCACAAACTGGCCAATAGGTGTGGGTAGAGGTTGTATAGGATGTTCTGAACCTGATTTTTGGGATAAATATGCAACAGAAAGACCAGTTGCAGCTTCACCTATTTCACCACCAGCAGAAAGAGGGGTAGAATCTACAGTTGATGAATTCGGTTTAACAATATTGACAGCAACGGCGATAGGTATTGGTATTCATGCAATATCAAGTGCTTTAGCCGGAAAAAAAGAAAATTCAGCAAATAAGGAGGTATAAACAATGGCTACAAAACATATAGTAGTAGATCCAATAACAAGAATAGAAGGACATTTAAGAATAGAAGTTGTAATTGATGAAAATAACAGGATAATTGATGCTTATAGCTCTTCTACAATGTTTAGAGGAATAGAACTGATTTTGAAAGGTAGAGATGCAAGGGATTGCGGATTAATGGCAATGAGAATATGTGGTGTTTGTACTGGAGTTCATTACTGGACAAGTATAAAAGCTGTTGAACATGCACTAGGAATAACAATACCTAAAAATGCAAGGCTTGTTAGAAATTTAATAGAAGGTTCGTTATATCTTCATGACCATGTTGTTCATTTTTATCATCTTCATGCTTTGGATTGGGTAGATATAGTTTCTGCATTGAAAGCAGACCCTTACAAAGCAGCTAAAATAGCAGAAAATTATTCTGACAATCCATGGTCAAACTCTCCTACTGATTATAAAGCAGTACAAGAAAGATTAACTAAATTTGTTAAAGCAGGAAGATTGGGACCTTTTGCAAATGCATACTGGGGAAACAAATCATACAAATTCAGTCCTGAACAAAATCTAATAGCAACCAAACATTATCTTGATGCTCTTGAAGTACAAAGAGATGCAGCTAAAATGATGGCAATATGGGGAGGTAAAAATCCACATCCTCAATCAATAGTTGTTGGTGGTGTTACATGTGTTCAAGATTTAGAAAATCCATCTAGACATGCATTATTCAAAGAATTACTGGAAAAAACAAGAGATTTTATACTGAGAGCTTATATTCCGGATATTTTAATGGCAGCAGAAGCTTATAAAGATGAAGCTTTAAATGGTGTTGGAGCAGGTCTTGGAAATTATCTTGCTTATGGAGATTTACCTCTTGATGATACACCTCTTTATAAAGGAAAAACTTTATTCCCATCCGGAGTTGTTTTAAACAAAGATTTGTCTAAGGTGATACCATTTAACCAGGAAAAAGTTACAGAAGATGTAACCCATAGTTGGTATAAATATGAGAATGCAGATAAACCTCTTCATCCTTTTGATGGACAAACAATTCCAAATTATACAGGATTTGATAAAGATGGATTATTAAAAACAAATGAAAAATATTCATGGATAAAATCTCCTATTTATGATGATACAAGAGTAGAAGTTGGACCTCTTGCAAGAATGATAGTAGGATATGCTTCAGGGGATGAAAGAATAAAAAATTATGTAGATAAAGCTTTAAAACTTGCAGGATTGCCAGCTTCTGCTCTATTCTCAACAGTAGGAAGAACAGCTGCAAGAGCAATTGAAACATGGATGATGGCAGATATGATGTTACAATGGGCAGATGAGCTTGCTACAAATTGTGCCCGTGGAGATTTATCAACATGGACGAAGTTTGATTATGATGCTTTAACAAAAGGAAAAGAACTAAAAGGATATGGATTATCAGAAGCACCAAGAGGTGCATTAGGACATTGGGTAAGAATTGTTGATGGTAAAGTTGCAAATTATCAAGCTGTAGTACCATCTACCTGGAATGCGGGACCAAGAGATTACAAAGGAAGAATGGGTGCTTATGAAGCTGCCTTAGTAAGTAATACAAAAGTAGCAAATCCAGACCAACCTCTTGAAATTCTCAGAACGGTTCATTCTTTTGACCCATGTATTGCCTGTGCTGTTCATATAATAGATACAAAAGGAAAAGAACTTGGAGTTTATAAAGTAGAACCGGTAGGAGGTATGTGCAATGTATGAAAAAATTAAAAGAATGTCAGCAACTATGCGTATTATACATTGGATTAATGCATTTTCTATAGTTATTGCAGTTATAACCGGATTATATATAGCAAATCCTTATTATCAGGCATTAATAGCAGAACCTGCTGCTTATAAATATATTATGGCATATAATAGATTTTTCCATTTTATAGCAGCAATATTTTTAGATGTAACAGCTATTATAATTGCTTATCTATATTTCTTTAGTAGATTTGAAAAACCTTATAAAAAACTTATACCAAATGCACAAAATATTAGAGAGTTTTGGGAAGTTTTTCTCAATTTAATTACTTTAAATAGAAGAAAAAATTTCGATTCATCCCATTTGGATAGTTTTAATGTAGTTTGGTTTACTATTTTACATTTAATGTTATTACTTATGTTATTTACAGGTTTTCAAATGTATGTGGTAGGATTAGAAAGTGGTTTATCAGCTATAGGTAGTTGGTGGCCTTGGCTTTTACATATTGCAACTGATTGGACATTGTATGTATTTGGTGGATTGGCAGGGGTTAGAATTGTTCATCATCTGACTATGTGGTTGATTTTAAGTTGGGTTATTTTTCATATTTATTATCAAGTATGGAGAACAATTTTCTGGAAAGAAGGTGATATTGGTATAGTTTTTGGTGGATATAAATATAAAAAAATTCAGTAATAAAATAATGAAACAGGGAGTAATCCCTCCTTCCACTTTCTGCAATAACATTACTCCCTGTTTCCCTTTAAAAAGAGGTGAATATGAAAAAAATTGGGATATTGGGTATTGGAAATATTCTTTTTAAAGATGAAGGAGTTGGTGTTTTTGCTGTAAAGTATTTAGAGGGGAATTATAAATTTAATCCAAATATTGACTTAATAGATGCCGGAACTGCCGGTTTTGGATTAATGGAATATTTTGAAGATTATGATAATATTATTTTGATAGATACAATATCCATTAACGATGAACCTGGTTCAATTTATAGATTAACTCCACAACAACTTGTAGGAATAGGTTCTTACCATCAAACAGCCCACGAAGTAGAAGTTTTGCAAATGTTAGAATTATCAGCTTTAAAAGGAAAAATGGCAGATGTTGTTATTATAGGTGTAGTGCCGGAAGATATTTCAAAATCAGAGATAGGTTTAACCCAGTCCTTAGAGAAAAATTTTAATTTCCTTATAGAAACAATTTTGAATGAAATAAAAAAATTAAATATCAAATATAAAAAGGTTAATAAATTTTCTTTAGAAGAGATAGTATTAAATTTTGTGGGAGCTTATAATGGAAAATTTAGGTATTAAGATAGATATAACATATAATTTTGGAGATGAAAGAATCTTATATCTTATAAAAAAAATTGCAGAAGAAAATTCAATAAAAGGTTTTGTAGAATATAAAAATAATATTATTACAATAGTTGCCAATTCAGATAAAGAAAGTTTAGAAAAATTCATTCATACCTTAGGTATTTCGCTGCCATATTCAATATTTATGAAAGATTCCAATGTTTCTGTATTTGATGAAGAAATTAAAGAAGATGGTTTTAAAATAAAAAATAGAAATATTAATATATTACCGGTTAATAAATCAATATGTCCTGAATGCTCTAAAGAATTATTTGATAAAAATAGTAGAAGATATTTGTATCCCTTTATTTCTTGTAATTATTGTGGTTTTCAGTATGCCTATACTTATACATATCCTTTTAAAAGAGAAAATACATATCTTAAATATTTTCAATTATGCAAAAACTGTCAGGAAGAGTTTGAAAATAAAAATTCTAATAAATATAACTATCCTCTTATTAACTGTCCAGAATGTTTTATTCCTTTATTTTTTAAAATAAAAGATACAGAAAGATTAGTATTTACACCAAATGATAGAGAAAATTTATTTAAAGCATTGGCTAATTTAATTTTAAAAGGAGAAATAATTAAAATAAAAACATTAAATGGTTATTTTAAGATAGGAAAATCTTTAAAGGATAAAGATTTTATTGTGTTAATCACAAATCCGGAAAAAATAAATGAAATGGTATATATAAATGAAAAAGAATTTAAAGTATTAGCATCTCAAGAAAAACCTATCGTAAATCTTCAAATAAGGGAAAGTTCAGATATATTTAATTATACAGGTGAATATCAACTAAAATTTAAATTACCGGATGACCCTATTTTTATTATATTAGCCCAATATTTAAAAGAAATTGGTATAGATTTTGCTTTTGTTAAAGAAATAGATGAAGAAGAATTTAACAAAATAGAAAAGGGGATAGATTTTGATTTACCGATTATTAATAAACAAAGAGATTTAGAAATGTTTGTAGCCCAGGGTAAAATTTTAATAAAAGATGGTGAAAAATCTATATTACCTGTAATATTAAGAACAAATAAAAATTTTAATACCTTATCAATAGCTAAAGATTATGCTGCAATTTATATAGGAGAAAATGAATATCTGATAGATAAAAAAAGTAGAATATTGGAAAATCTTGAAAATTTAAATCCAAACTTGGAAAATGTAAATCTATTAAACAGTGAATATGAATATATACCTATTTCTTATAAAAATCAAAAATCATTTAAAGATTATGAAGCTGCTTTTTATTCAGTTCTTGCAGAACATAATATGATTGATGAACCATTTATAGGAATTTATTTATCAATGGATAATAATTCTATTCTTGCAGCAAAAACTAAATCAAAAAAGATAAAGCCTATAATCAAACTATTACCTTTAAAAATTTATAAAGATAGAAAAAATAGTTTAAGATATGTATTAGAAGAGATAGCAAATTTAGATGAAGAAGGAAAAAGATTAATTTCCAATTATATAAAAAAATTTCCTTTTAAATTTGAAGATGGAGAAACTAATTATCAAGAATCCCAGAATATATCAGATGTATTAGATTTGATTTCTTTTATTATCGGAATAAATAATGATTTAAATATTTCAAAAGAGATGAGTATAAAAAATTTTGAATCTAAAGCATTAAATTTTATAGAAAAAAGAGGATTAATAATAGATTTTGTAATATTAGAGAAGGATAATGAATTTTTACTTGATTGGAGGAAAATGATAAGAAGCATAATCTCTTATAAATTAGCAGATACACCTAATGAAATATTAGCATTTTCATTTTTTGAAAGTTTAGAAAATTTCTTACAAGATAAAGTAAATTTAATAAGAAGAGATTTAAAAATAGAGAATGTAATATTAGCAGGGAATTTCTTTGGATTACCTGTATTTACCGGAAAAATGTTAAAACATTTACATCATTATAATGTCTTTATGAATGAAAGATTGCCTATAGATAATATAAATATATCTTTTGGAGGAATTTTTGTATAGAAGGCTGAAAATTCAATTAACAGGAGCCGTTCAAGGAGTTGGTTTTAGACCTTTTGTTTTTAATATAGCAAATAGATATAATCTAAAAGGTTATGTCTTAAACGATACAGAAGGGGTTTTAATAGAAGTAGAAGGGGAAAAAGAAAATATAGATAAATTTTTAGTATCCTTATTTTCTGAAAAACCACCACTTGCCCATATATTTTCTTCCTATATAGAAGAATTAGATTTTTTTGGATACAAAAATTTTCAAATAAAAAGCTCAAAATCAAATAAAGAAAAGCAGGTATTTATACTTCCAGATATATCTATATGTGATGAATGCTTAAAAGAAATAAATGACAAAAATAATAGAAGATATAGATATCCCTTTACAAATTGTACGAATTGCGGACCAAGGTTTAGTATTATTCAAAAGCTTCCTTATGATAGAGAAAATACAACAATGAAAAATTTTAAAATGTGTGAAATTTGTAAGGAAGAATATCATAATCCGTTAGATAGAAGATTTCATGCCCAGCCTAACGCTTGTCCTGGATGTGGTCCAGAGATTTCTTTATATACATCTAAAAAAGAATTTATAGCAAGAGGCGATGAAGCTTTAAGAGTCGTAATAAATTTATTAAAAAAAGGAAAAATTATAGCAATCAAAGGAATAGGTGGTTTTCATCTTGTAGCTGATGCAACAAATGATTATCCACTAAAAGAGTTAAGGAAAAGAAAAAATAGAGGAGAAAAGCCTTTTGCTGTAATGTTTAAAAATATAAATGAAATTGAAAAATATACAATAATAAATGATTTTGAAAAAGCTGTGATTTTATCTCCGGAAAGACCGATTGTTATCGTAAAAATAAGAGAAAATAAAAAAATAAGTCAATATGTAGCTCCAAATTTGAGGAAATTAGGTGTTTTCCTTCCTTATTCTCCACTTCATTATCTATTACTAAATGATTATGAAAATCCATTAGTAATGACATCAGCAAATTTATCAGATGAACCAATTGTAAAAGATAACGAAGAAGCTTTTAACAAGCTTTCTGTATTTACAGATTATATATTAATTCACAATAGGGATATAGAAAATAGAGTAGATGATAGTGTAGTGAGAGTTATTAGTAACAATATCTCTTTTATTAGAAGATCAAGAGGATATGCCCCACTACCTATAAAATTGCCGTTTAATTTAAATAAGAAAGTGCTTGCTGTTGGAGGACATCAAAAAAATACCATAGCAATTGCTTTTGAAAATAAAGCTATATTATCTCAGCATATAGGAGATTTAGAAACCTTAGATGCCTGTAAATCCTTTGAAGATACTATTTATAAATTTTTAGATTTATATGATTTTAAACCGGAAGTTATTTTATCTGATTTACATCCAAGATATTATTCTACAAAATTTGCTGAAGATTTCTCTAAAAATTATTCTATAAAACATGTAAAAGTTCAACATCATTTTGCTCATGCATTATCAGTAATGGTAGATAATGAAATAAAAGAAGAAGAAAAGATTTTGGCTGTTTGCTGGGATGGAACAGGATACGGGTTAGATGGTAATTTATGGGGTGGAGAATTTTTAATTTCCAGTTATCAATCTTTTAATAGAATATTGTATTTTGATTATTTTAAACTAATAGGTGGAGAAAAAGCAGTAAAAGAACCAAGAAGAGTTGCTATTTCTATTTTATTTGAAATATTTGGCAAAGATATCCCATTTTTTAAAGCTTTCTCAGAAAAAGAGATTGAAAATCTATATCTTATTTGGCAAAAAAATATAAATTGTTATTTAACTTCTTCAGTAGGAAGATTATTTGATGCAGTTTCATCTCTACTGGATATAAAGCAGATATTATCTTATGAAGGACAATCCGGAATGATTATGGAAGATTTATATGATAACTCAATTAAAGATTTTTACCCATACTCTATAAATGAAAATAAAATAATTTGGAAAGAAATTATCTTATCTTTATTAGATGATAAATCCAATACAGAAGTTAAAATCTCAAGATTTATAAATACCTTGGCAAAAATTGTGATTGATATAGGGAAAAATTTTGACATACCAATAGGATTATCAGGTGGTGTTTTCCAAAATAAACCTTTAGTTGAAAAAATAATAGATTTAGCTCATAAAAATAATATTAAGATATTGATACATAAAAAAGTTCCACCAAATGATGGCGGATTGTCCTTAGGACAGGTAGCTCATCTTTTGATTTGAATTTTATATAACAATGATATCCCTCATGTTTTATGTATTTTCTGTTTATTAAACTTTTAGTATCAAATACATATTTTTTTAAAGTTAAAGTTATTTTAATGTTATAATAAAATTGCAAAGTTAATAGTTATAGTTATAAAATTATATATTGACAATAAAGAAGTGTTATATTATATTTTAGTTAGTGAATATTAACGAAATTAAATTTATTAGGAGGTGTGATGTCATGGACGTACTTACATTGTCCCGGTGGCAGTTTGCATTTACTGCTTTTTTCCATTTTGTTTATGTTCCTCTTACAATAGGTCTTAGCCTATTGATTGCTCTTATGAAGACGTGGTATTTGAGAACCGGAAACAAGCATTATGACGATTTGTCTATGTTCTTTATGAAAATTTTTGCGATTAACTTTGCTGTTGGTGTAGCAACAGGTCTTACTATGGAGTTTGAGTTTGGAACTAACTGGTCTGAATATTCAAAATTCGTAGGGGATATTTTTGGTGCTCCTTTAGCTTTAGAAGGTTTAACAGCATTTTTCCTTGAATCCACATTTATGGGGCTTTTCCTTTTTGGTAGAGGAAGGGTTTCTGAGAAGGTTCATACTCTCTCTGCATGGATGGTTGCTATCGGTAGCACACTTTCTGCTTTATGGATATTAATAGCTAACTCATGGCAACAAACACCTGCAGGATACAGAATAGTGGAAACAGCACAGGGTTATAAAGCAGAACTTACAGATTTCTTAGCAGCAGTTATAAACCATTCTACTATTTATAGATTTCTACACACAGTTAACGGGGCATATATTACTGCAGGATTTTTTGTACTTGGTGTTCTTGCTTACTATATAATAAGAAAAAGAAATGTAGAAATGGCAAAAACAGGTTTTAAATTTGCAGCAGTATTTACTCTTATAGCAACTATAGCTCAAGTTATAATCGGTGATTTACATGGATATGAGGTTGCACATACTCAACCTTTAAAACTTGCTATGTATGAAGGAAAATTTCAAACAGAAAAAGGTGCTTCATTAGATACATTTGCTATAATAGACCAAGAGAACAAACAAGCCACACCAATAATACCAATTCCTTATTTATTAAGTTTTCTTTCTTATCATGACTTTAATGCAGAAGTTAAAGGTATTATTCCTTTAATTGAAGAGTATCAACAAAAGGCAAAAGAGTATGAACAAATGATACCGGTATTAGAACAAAAATTACAAACAGCGACATCCGAAGCAGAAAAACAATCAATAAAAGACCAACTTACAGAAGCAACAGTAAAAGCTCATGCTTATAATATTAAATATGAAGATTTACCATCAATTTTCCTCGTATTTACAACATTCCGTATAATGGTTTATTTAGGATTTGCTTTTGTATTATTGGCATTTATAGCTTATTGGAAAGCCAAAAAAGGAACATTGGAAAATAGCAAAGGACTTTTATGGATATTGGTATTATCTATACCGCTTCCTTATTTAGCAGGTTTACTCGGATGGATATCTGCAGAAGTTGGAAGACAACCATGGATTGTAACCGGTATGCTTCTCACAAAGAATGCTGTTTCATATCTTCCGGCAGAACAAGTAGCCTTATCTATGGCTGTTTTCACCACTATCTACTTGATTTTATTTGGAGTTTTCTTATATCTAATGTTTAAAACAGTTATAAAAGGACCAGCTTCTTCATTGGCTTCAGAACCAATACCAACTACTACACCAAATCCTTCATTAACAACAACTTTCTCAAAAACTAAGGAGGTGAAATAATCATGCCAATGGAGTTATTTACTACTTTAAATGGAATATGGTTTTTACTCGCAGGAATATTTTTGGTAGGTTATTCTCTTACTGATGGATTTGACCTTGGTTCAGGAATTTTACATATCTTTACAAAAGATGAAGATATCAGAAGAATATATATGAATGCTATTGGTCCTGTTTGGGATGGAAATGAGGTTTGGTTAATTGCAGGAGGAGGTATGCTTTTTGCAGCCTTCCCTGTTGTTTATGCTGTTTCATTTAGTGCATTTTATTTGGCAATTTTGATAGTTCTTTGGGCATTGATTTTAAGAGCTGTTTCTTTTGAATATAGAAATAAAAAAGAATCTAAAACTTGGAGAACTGCCTGGGATATTGCTTATTGGATAGGAAATGTCCTTCCTGCATTTTTATTTGGTTGTGCCGTTGGAAATGCCGTTATGGGTATGCCTATTGATGAAAAAGGGATATACCACGGTACTTTCTTTGGTTTATTAAATCTTCCTTCTTTAGCAATGGGATTTGTTTCTTTATTTATGTATTTAATGCATGGTTCTGCTTATCTTATGATTAAAACAGAAGGTAAAGCTTTTGAATTTGCTAAAAAAGGTGCAATTGTAGGTTTCTTAGGATTTATAGCAAGTTTAGTAGTTGCAGATTTCTTCATAATTGCTATTAAACCTAAATTATTTGCAAATTTCTTTGATTATCCATTACTTTGGATAGCTCCAATTTTGAAAATACTCGGACTTGTTTTATATTTTAAATACTTAGTATTAGATAAAAAATATAATAAAGTTATTTATGGTTCCACAATCACAATCCTTGGAACAGTTTTAACAATTGCTCTTGCAAGTTATCCTGTGTTTATCCATTCTTCTATTGATGAAAAATATAATTTAACAATCTTTAACTCTGCGTCTTCTAATCTAACATTAACTGTTATGCTTATTTCTACTGTGATATTCTTACCTATCGTAATATGGTATACTGCTTATGTCTATAAAGTATTTAAAGGTAAAGTTTCTACGGAAGGAGGATATTAACATTGAAAATTGGTATTCCTGTCAAACCGGATAGTAAAGATAGAACTAAATATGTTGTTTCTGATGCTTTTGGAAGAGCAAGATTGTTTGCAATTATTGATGAAAATTCAAATATAGAGATTATAAAGGCAGAAGAAACCGGTGGCAGGAATATAGCTAATATTTTAAGCAAAAACGGTGTTAAAGTAGTCCTCACTACCCATCTGGGTGGTGGGGCTTTTGAAGTCATAAAAAGCTTAGGTATGAAAGCTTATAAAATTCCTGCAGGAATATCTATAGAACAAGCTATTTCTGATTACAAAAATGGCTTGCTACCGGAAATTAAAGAGGTTTCATCATGTGGGCACCATCATCATCATTAATATTTGATATAATAAAACTATAAAATCTTTGGGAGGTAGAAAAATGAAAAAGTTAGTTTTAGCATCTGCATTAGTTTTATCTTCTGCAGTATTATTTAGCTGCCAAAAGAAAGAGGAACAACCGGCTCAGCAACAAGCTCCAGCTGAACAACAAGCTCCAGCACAACAACCGGCAGAACAACCAGCTGCACAACCAGCTCAACCTGCTCAGCAACAAGCTGCTCCAGCAGGACAAGAACAAAAAGCTCCGGAACAACAAGCACCTACATCAGGCCAAGGGCAACAAGCTCCAGCACAACAACCAGCTGGAAAATAATATAGGAAGTGTTTAAAGATGAAAAGATTACCATTATCTGTTTTAGAAGAAAGAAAAGCATTAGCTAAGTTTATTTTATCTCATAAATAAACTTTCAAAGGGGGGTTATCCCCCTTTCTCTATTCTCATCTAATTTCTTATATAAATTCTGTTAAATAATATTAACCAAATTTTAACCATACATTCATCAAACTTATAAAGAAATTATGATATAATAGAAACCTATGAAATATTCTACATATAAGAGAGTTAAGGATGAAAAAGATTTTTTTATGTATATTGTTGATAACTATTTTTTTATTTAGATTCTCATTAGGAGCAGAGATAAATTTAAAAGAAGCTCTATCTTTAATAAAGGAAAAAAATTATGATAGCAAAATAAATTTTCTTGAAATTAAGAAAAATGAAGGCAGTTATATACAATCCGGATTATTTCAAAATCCAACACTTTCTGTTAATTATACCGGTTTAAGTTTTGGAAGAAATATTGTTTATGATACAGGAAATACTTTATTTTCTGTTAGAATAGACCAACCTATAGAACTTGGAGGAAAAAGAGAATACCGTAAATTTTTTGCTTATCATCAATTAGAATCAACAAAATATCAAACAATGGATAGTATAAGAGCAATATTTCTTGATTTTACAGATATTTATTTCCAAACATTAGCTGATAAAGCTTATGTTGATTATCTTCAAAATGATTTAAATGAGTTTGAAAAAATATTAGAAGTGCAATCTAAAAAACATCAGCTTGGATTTTTAAGTTTAATAGAATTTACCAAATTAAAGCTTTATAAAATGGAACTTGAAAATGCAATTATTCAAGCTAAAGGAAATTATCAAAAAGATTTAAAAGATTTTAATTTTTATCTGATTGGGGATTATTCACCGGCAGATATTAATTTACCTCAAAAAACAGAGATTGATATTAATAATTTGATAAAAACGGCGATAGAAAAAAGAGAAAATATTAAAGCTCTTCAAGAACAGCTTAAATCTGTAGATTATCAAATAAAACTTTTAAAAGCTTATACTATTCCGGATATCTCTGTAGGTGTTGAGTATGATGCTTTTGGCACTAATTATAAACCTGGTATAGGATTTGGATTTTCATTAAATTTACCAATTTTTGATAAAAGGCAGGGAGATTTGCTCACTTCCTTAGCTACAAAAGAACAAACTTATATAAATTTAGAAAAAAATTATGCATTAATAAAATCCCAAATAGAAAAAGCTTTTTATGATTATCAAGTAAGTAAAGATATTTATAACTCATTTATAGAAAAGAAAAAAGTTATGGATGATTTAGTAGAAAGAACAAAGAAGGCTTATTTATTAGGTGGAGTTTCAATTCTTGATTTTTTAGATACAGAAAGAACTTATAAAAGTTTTATGAATGATTTTATTCAGGCTAAGTATAACTATTTGAAAAATTATTATAAGTTAAAAATCCTTTCAGGAGATACAGATGATTTATAAAAAAGTAATAGCTGTTTTAATGGCAGGTTTAATTCTTGCATGTGAAAAAAATGAAGAATCTAATCAAAGTAGAGTAGAATATAGCAAAGAAGCAAAATTATCACATATTCAAACAACAACTATTAAAACCCAAGAAGTTGCAGATATTATAGAAGCTACCGGAAATATACAACCGGACAAGGAAGGTGTAGTAAAAATAAATTCTAAGTTAGCCGGAAATATTCAAGTTATAAAAGTTCAAGTCGGTGATTATGTCAAAAAAGGTGATATTTTAGCTATTGTAAAGGCACCGGATACAACTGATTTATATTCTCAAAAAGTTTCATTAGAAATTCAATTAGCTCAAGCTCATAAGCTTTATAACTTAAAAAAACAGTTATATGAAGTCGGAGCAATACCTAAGACTGAACTTATGGATGCTCAAACAAATTATGAAGTATTAAAAGCTCAGCTAAAAGGTATAGAAGAGAGATTAAAAATCTTAGGAGCAGGAATGGGACAAATAGAAATTACAGCACCTAAGGATGGAGTAGTATATCAAATAAACTCCCATGTAGGTGATTATGTAGATAGTTCCGTTGATATGATAGATATTGTAGACCCTTCTAAGATATTAGTAGTTGGACAAATACAGGATAAAGATGCTTTTAAAATAAAAAAAGGAGATGATGTAGAATTTTCAATATCCCTTTTTCCGGAAAAATTATTTAAAGGTAAAGTAACATATGTAAGTGATGTTATAGACCCAGAAACAAGAATAGTAAAGGTTTTTATAAAACCGGAAGAAATAAATCCTTTAAAGATAAATATGTTTTTTAATATAAAAATATATACCGGTAAAACTAAGTATGCAGTTATACCAAAAACTACACTTCTTTATGAAGACGGAAAATTTTATGTGCTTTTATTACAAGAAGGTAAAATAAGAAAAACTGAGGTTTCTTTTGTAAAAGAACTGGATAATAATATTGTTGCAATACAAGGAATTGAAGAAGGACAAGTTGTAATTACTAATCCGATGGTGGAGGAATCTCCTTGAAAAAATGGGTTAATTTTGTTGCTGATAATGCAATTTTATTTTTTATATTAACTATTATTGTTGGTGCTGTTTCTGTATTTTTGATAAAAAATTTAAATGTTGAAGCTTTTCCTGACCCATCTCCACCTGTTATTGAAATTGTTAGTATATATCCCGGTAGGTCAGCTGAAGAAATAGAAAAACAGATAACAATTCCATTAGAAGTAGCCCTTTCCGGAATGAAGGGATTAAAAAGAGTAAATTCTGTATCCCTTTATGGACTTTCTGATATCAAATGTCAATTTTCTTATGATATAACCTATGCAGAAGCACGGCAGGAAGTAATAAATAGATTGGCAGTAGTTAGTTTACCGGATGGTGTTTCTCCGCAAATAATTCCAAACCCCATCGGGGAAGTAATGAGATATGCATTAGTAGGTAATAGAAATCTTATGGAATTAAGAACTATTCAAGATTGGGTAGTATCAAGATATTTAAAAACTGCAGAAGGAGTAGAGGATGTAGCCAGTTATGGTGGATTTATAAAAGCATATACAGTAGAAGTTAATCCTGATGCATTAATTAAATATAAAGTAAGTTTATCAGATATTGCAGATGCCATTTCAAAATCAAATACGAATGCCGGAGGTAGAGCATTAGATTTCGGCTCCCAATATTTTCTTATAAGAGGAGTAGGTTTAATTAGAGATAAAAATGATATTGAAAATATAGTAGTAGCTTATAAAAACAATATACCTATTTTAGTTAAAAATTTAGCAAATGTAGAGATAGGAAATATACCAAGAACCGGTATAGTAGGACTTAATAATAATAACGATATTGTTATGGGTGTGGTAGTTCTAAGAAGAAATGCTAAAAGTATTCCTTCAATTAATTCTTTAAAAGAGAAGATAAAAGAGCTAAATTCTCATATCTTACCGAAAGATGTAAAAATTGTTCCAATATATGAAAGAGGTAAATTAATTGATACTGTAGTTCATAAGGTTAGTGAAATAGCTTTAGTAGGTATTATTTTGGTATTTTTATCAGTTTTAATATTCTTAGGTAGTTTTAGCGGTGCTTTTTTTGTTTCTCTTTTAGTTCCTCTTTCGTTAATAATGGCACTTGCTACTTTTTCCGTATTGGGAAAATCTGCAAATTTTTTATCAATAGCTGCTATTGATTTTGGAATTATTGCAGATATTCCACTGTTCTTTATAGAAAGTTATTTTAGAAATACAGAAAGATATGGTATAGGCAGAAGAGCTTTATTAAGTTCTTCAACAGAGATTGGAAAACCTTTGATGTTTTCTATTTTATTAATTCTTGTATCTTTTATCCCTGTATTTTTAATGGAAGGTGCTGAAAAACGCATATTCTCTCCAATGGTGGAAGCTTATGTTTATGCTATAACTTTTGCAATCATTTTAACATTTACATTTCTTATAGCAGTTATAACATTATTTATAAAATCTTCTCACAAAGAAAATTTTATTGTTAGATTCTTAGAGAACTCATATATGAATTTATTTGAAATTATTTTGAAATTAAAAGGAAAATCTTTAGCCATAATTTTTGCCGGTATATTTATAGCTACTTTTATTCTTATAAAAACCTTAGGATTAGAGTTTATTCCAAAAATGGATGAAGGAAATATATATATGCGTATTATTTTCCCTTACTCAATTTCTTTATCTCAAACTTATGAAGATGCAAAAAAAGTAAGGGATATTCTATTAACTTTCCCTGAAATAAAAACTGTAGAATTTCAAGTTGGCAGACCGGAAGATGGGACAGACCCAACAGGACCTTTTAATTCTGAATATTTTGTAGATTTAAAACCATATTCGGAATGGAAAAACTTTAAAGAGAAAAAAGAGCTTGAGGAAGCTATTAGGAAAAAAATAGAAAATCTTTTTCCAAAAGCTGATATAAGTATATCTCAATACATACAGGATAATTTAGAAGAAGTAATGACCGGAGTAAAAGGTTCAAATGCAGTAAAAATATTTGGTAGCGATTTAGAAACCTTGGATAAACTGGCAAACCAATTTGAAGCTAAAATTCAAAATGTAAAAGGAATAGAAGAGGTAGGAATTTTTAGAGAGATAGGACAACCTAATATTATTATAGAGGCAGATAGAGAAAAACTTGCTTTATATGGTTTAAAAGTTGAAGATTTAATGGATGTAGTTTCTGCAGCTTTAGGAGGAAAAGAAGCAACTCAAGTTATTGAAGGCGATAAAAGATTTTCTTTATTAGTAGTATTTCCTGAAAATTTCAGAAATAATCCGGCAAATATTCTTCAAATTCCAATAATTTTACCTGATGGTTCTTATGTTCCTCTATCCAAAGTAGCAAATGTTCATTTTGCAACCGGTGCATCTTTTATATATAGAGAAAATTATCAAAGGTATATACCTGTAAAATTTGCAGTTGTTTCTAAGGATTTAGCAGGCACAGTAATCAAAGCTCAACAAGCTACATCAGATATAAAACTTCCGGAAGGTTATTATACCGAGTGGAGTGGAGAATTTAAAAACCTTGTAGAAGCATTGCAGAGATTATTAATCTCCAGTTCAATTGCCCTTGTAGGATTATTAATTTTGCTTTATATAATTAATCTATCTGTAAGAAATACTTTAATATCTGCGTCAGGAATACTTTTCTCATTTTTTGGAGGTTCATTAAGTCTTTTTATTGCTCAACATCCATTAAGTTTATCTGCTATTGTAGGATTTGTTTCAATTATTGGGATAAATATACTTAATATAACTTTCTTAATAAATTCTTACAAACATTATTATCTTTTGGGAAAACAAAAAGAAGAAGCTATTAGAATAGCAGTAAAGGATAGATATAGAGCATTGCTTTTAAGTACATTCACTGCATCTTTGGGTTTATTACCTACTGCTTTATCCCATGGGGTAGGAAGCCAAATACAAAAACCATTGGCTATAGTAGTAGTAGGTGGTATGCTAATATCCGGCTTGCTTATTTTGATAACTATTCCTCCCCTTTTAAGATATGTGGTTGTAGAAGAAGTATGAAAAATATAAAATATATTTATGCTAAAAAAATTTAAAATTTAATAAGGATTTAGATTTATGATAGATAAAAATATATTTGAAGAGATATTTAATAAATCTCTTAACTCAATAGGAATTCTTGATGAAGAAGGTAAATATCTGTTAATAAATAAAGCCCACGGAGATTTATTAGGATATACATTGGAAGATTTAACTGGGAAAACTCCTGAAATACATCTTAAAGATAGATTTAATCAAATATTAAAAGATATAAAGGAAAAAGGATATTTCTCCGGTGAAGTTGAATGCATAACAAAAGATAGAAGAAAATTAAGTTGTTTTTTATCTGCATATAAAGTAGTAATTAATGGAAAAACTTATTATGTTGGAATAAAAACAGATATTGCCGATTTAAAGGAAAATGCATGTTTAATAGATACTATAACAAAAGAAACTAATTTTGGTTTTGCTATTTATAAAGACAAATTTTTATATGTAAACCCATATTTTATCGAAATAACAGGTTTTCAAGAAGATGAAATAAAAAATATTTATGTATGGGAAATTTTTGAATTTCCATATAATATCGGAACTAGTAATTAAAATTATAGCTAAATATAGTGTATAGAAAGAACATTAATGCATTAAGATATGCATTAGCTATTGTTTTTAGTCTTACTAATATTCCGACTTATTTTAGCTACCTTTAGATAGGAATACCCCATCTTATGGATTATTTATATACAGAGGTTCAAGTTTGAATATATTTTCTTCTGTTTTATGTTTCAATGAATACAAAGCTCCATCAAGTGATAAAGAATCTAAAATTTTAACAATATTTATACCTTCTAAATCTAAATTCTTTGTAACAATTAATTTATTATCAGAGATATATTTTTGTAAATCCTCAACCTTTATAACTTTTATCTCATGCATTGGAATAATTGTTGTCATTGTAGTTATATATTCTCTGAAAAAAACCTGACTTTTTCCGGCATTTATTGCAGATATTAATCTTCCTTTAAAAAATCTATATTTGTATGCCATTACATCCAATGAAATATAACTATATAAAGGTATATTATTTACATAAGCAAAACTTTTTGCAACAGAAATTCCTACCTTCAAACCGGTCATAGAACCCGGTCCTTTATTAACTATTACTTTTGTTATCATCTGTGGTAAAATTTCCATCTCTTTAAATAATCTATCTATCTCTTTTATTAAAACTTCTGAAAAAGGTTTTTGCTTAAGTAAAGAAATATTTGCCAAAACTTTATGGTCTTTTATTATTGTTATTCCAAAATTATCAGAAAATGTATCTATAGAAATTATCATTCTCCTACCTCTCACAAATTTTTAAAGCTTTTAAAAATTATACCGAAATTTAAATTAAGATTTTTGAGGTTAAAAAATGGATAAAGAAATGTATGAAATATTAAAAAAATATTTATCAGAGGAAGAGATTGAAAAAATTGAAAATATTTTAGAAAAGGAGTTAGATGTGAGAAAAGAAAAAATAATTTATTTAAGAGAGTTAATTCAAAAAGGAGATTATAAAGTTGATGTAGAAGCCTTGGTAGAAAAGATATTAGATTTTTATAGAAAAAAAAATTGAGTTTTCAAAAGCTATAATCATATATGGTATAATTTTATTTAAAAATATACAGAAAAAGGAGTTTGTGATGGAGAAGAGAAAAGATAAATTAATTCAAGAGTATATTCACGATCCTTATTTTACAAAAGAAAAATATCACGACCCTTCTGTTTGTGAAAGATGTGGTGTTGTTTTCCATGATGGTATATTTGAATGGCTTGAGGAAGTTCCAAAAGATGCCCAGAAAATAATCTGTCCTGCATGTAGAAGAATAGAAGATAATTATGAAGGGGGCATTGTTTATATAGAAGGTGATTTTTGGAAAAAGCATGAAGAAGAAATAAAAAATCTAATAAAAAATACAGAAGAATCAGAAATGGCATACAGACCATTAGAAAGAATTATAGATATAAAAGAAGAAGATGGAAAAATGATTATAAGAACAACTTATGAGCATCTTGCAAGAAGAATCGGCGAAGCAATCCATAAAGCATACAAAGGAGAACTTAAATTATCATATCCTGAAGGGAAAAAGTATGTAAGAGTTTGGTGGAGAAGAGAAGAGTAAAAAATGGATGAAAGAAGAAAAATTTATATACAAGAAAAAAATAAAAGATTTACCTAAGGATTTATTACCACGGGAGAAAGCTCTAAAATACGGGCTTTCTTCTTTATCTGATATAGAACTTCTTGCAATTTTGTTAAAAACCGGTACGAAAGATAATAATGTTCTTTCCTTGGCAAATAAAATTTTAAAAAATGGCTCTATAAAAAATTTACGAGATTTAAGTTTTGAAGATTTATTAAAGATAAAAGGAATAGGAGAGACAAAAGCCTTAGAGATAATGGCAATAAATGAGATAATAAACCGGATAAACCAAGATGAACCAGAAATAATAATATCTTCACCATCAGAAGCATACCAACATCTTAAATTTTTAGAAAAAGAAACTCAGGAAAAATTAATAGCACTATATCTAAATACATCCAATAAAGTTTTAGCAAAACATATAATAGCCATAGGAAGCATAAATGTTTTAAATGCCAAGCCAAGAGATATATTTTATTATGCAATACAGGAAAATGCCTATGGCATAATTTTAGCCCATAATCATCCAAATGGTGAACCAAAACCTTCTAAGGAAGATATTGAATTTACAAAAAATATTTATAGATTATCCTTAGAAATGGGATTTGAGATATTAGACCATATCATAATAGCAAAAAAAGGTTATTACAGTTTTGCAAATAATGGTTTATTGTGATGGAAAAATTGTTAATCATTGTCGCTCTAATTATATTTCAAATTTCTCTATCTGATGAAAATCAAGAAAAAATTATAAGAACAGATAAAGTTTATATTACTACATCTTTAAATAAAAATAAAAACGAAGAAAATTATCAAATAAAAAAATATAAAGTATATGCCCTTGGTATAGGTATAGGAGAAGTATATTTTAAGATTTCAGACAAGAAGATAGAAGCAGAAGGAAAAACTTATGATAGATTTTCTTGGCTTTATAATTATGATTTTAAATTTTATTCAGATGATAATTATATGGCTCTTTATGAAAAAGAAGGAAAAAAAGAAAGGATATATGAAAATGAAGCTATTTATGAAAAAAAACCATGGCTTCCTATTATAGCTATGTTCTTTAAAAAAGATAAATCTTTAAGTGATATTTTAAATTCTAATATTCTAATAAATGGGAAACCTGTAATAATTAGAAAAGAAGGTAGAAGAATTATTTTTGAACCTCAAGAAAGTAAAACAAAAAGAATAACTATATTTTTAGAAGATGGCAAAAATTTTCCTACCCAGATTTATATAGAAAGTAAAGTAAACATAAATCTTGAACTTGAAGAATAAAAGCTCCCTGAGAAAATCAGGGAGCCAAAATATATTAATAATATACTATTCCGACATTGTGGGATTTTTTCATTTTTTCTGCAAGTTCCTCTAATCTTCTAATTCTTTCTTCTGTAGGTGGATGTGTAGAGAAAAGAGCCATTATGCTATCTGCCCTTAATGGATTAACTATCATCATATGGGCTGTTCCGGGATTAACTTGTTCTTGAGCAACAGGTGCTAAATAATTTGCTGCTTCTTCCAACTTCCTAAGTGCATTTGCAAGAGCAAGTGGGTCTTCTGATATTTTTGCACCGGTTTCATCTGCAAGATACTCTCTTGAACGGGATACTGCCATTTGTATTAGCATTGCTGCTATAGGTGCTATTATAAATACAAGTAAAGATGTTATTATTCCTGCTATACCGTTATTGTTTTCTTCTTTATTTCCACCAAAAAGATTAGACCAAAACATCATATCGGCAAGCATAGAGATAGCACCACCGATTGTTGCAGCAATTGTAGATACAAGGATATCCCTATTTTTTATATGGGCTATTTCGTGGGCTAACACTCCTCTTAACTCTCTTTCATTAAGTATTTTTAATATTCCTGATGTAACTGCTACTGCTGCATGATTCGGATTTCTACCGGTTGCAAAAGCATTTGGTATTTCTATAGGAGCAAGATATATTTTTGGTTTTGGTATACCTGCTTTTTGTGCAAGCTCTTCCACTATATTATGAAGCCATGGAGCTTCTTCATAAGAAAGTTCTCTTGCTCCATACATTGCGAGAGCCATTTTATCAGAAAAGAAATATGCAAAGAAATTCATTACCATTGCAAGTATAAAGGCAATAACCATACCTTGCTGACCACCTATAAGCTTACCAATCATTAGAAATAAACCGGTAAGTAAACCAAGAAGTAAAACTGTTTTTAATTGGTTTATCATACTTACCTCCTATTTTATATGAGTTCCTAAAATTAAATATATTATAAATAAGAATTTTTTGCAATAAAAAAAGCCCCTTTCGGGGCTTTGTATATTAATGGACTTCAGGGTTTATCGGTTCATCAGGATTTGTCTGGGTTCCTCCACCTTGTGAATATAATTTTATAGCTATTTTGTTTGCAACATTTGTAATATTATCAATGGCTCTTTGTATTGTGTTTTTATCATTAGAATTTAGTGCATCTTTTGCTTGTTTTATTGCTTCTTCTGCTTCTTTAATATCATCTTCTGATAATTTTGCTCTGTTTTCATTTATTGTTTTTTCAAGGCTATAAGTTATTGTATCAAGCTGATTTCTGAGTTCAACCATTTCTTGGAATTTTTTATCTTCTTCTTCATGTTTTTTAGCTTCTTCAATTATTTTTTGGATATCTTCTTCTGTCAATCCGCTTGATGGGGTTACTTTTATGGACTGGGCTTTTCCGGTTGCTTTATCTGTAGCAGTAACGTGGAGTATTCCGTCTGCATCTATATCAAAGCATACTTCTATTTGAGGAACTCCTCTTGGTGCAGGAGGAATATCTGTTAATCTGAAACTACCGAGAAGTTTATTTTCTCTTGCCATTTTTCTTTCACCTTGTAATACTACAATCTCAACCTGTGTTTGATTGTCTGCAGCTGTTGTAAATATTTCACATTTTTTGGTTGGGATTGGTGTATTTCTTGGTATTAATACTGTCATAACTCCACCAAGGGTTTCTATACCAAGAGAAAGTGGTGTCACATCAATTAATAATACATCTTTTACTTCTCCTGCTAATACACCACCTTGTATAGCAGCACCAACAGAAACAACTTCATCAGGGTTTACAGATTTATTAGGCTCTTTTCCGAAGAATTCTCTTATTCTTTGTTGGACTAAAGGTATTCTTGTAGAACCACCTACCAACACAACTTCATCTATATCTCTTGGTGTTAATTTTGCTGCTTCTAAGGTTCTTTTCACTATATCCATTGTTCTGTCTATTAAATCTTTTATCATTTCTTCAAGTCTTGCTCTTGTAAGTTTTTTCTCAAGGTGTAATGGTTGATTTGTTTCCGGATTAATTGTTATAAATGGAAGATTTATATCTGTTTCCATTTTGAAAGATAACTCTTTTTTAGCCTGTTCTGCTGCTTCTTTTAATCTTTGGAAAGCAGTTTTATCTTTTCTTAAATCTATGCCGTGTTCTCTTTGAAATTCATCTACAAGCCAGTTTATTATTCTTGCATCAATATCAGAACCACCAAGATGGGTATCACCATCAGAGGCTTTTACTTCTATTACTCCATCGCCACCTTCAAGGATAGAAACATCAAATGTTCCACCACCAAAATCATAAACAAGTATTTTTATATCTGATTTTTTATCAAGTCCGTAAGCTAAAGCTGCAGCTGTTGGTTCGTTTATTATTCTTTTTACTTCAAGACCGGCTATTTTACCTGCATCTTTTGTTGCCTGTCTTTGTCTTTCATTGAAATATGCAGGAACTGTTATAACAGCTTCTGTTACTTTTTCCCCAAGATATGCTTCTGCTGCTTCTTTTAATTTCTTTAAGATTTGAGCACCTACTTCTTCCGGTCTTACATTTCTTCCAAGATTTGGAATATAGAATGCTGCATCTCCTTTTTCATCTGCTACTACCTTATAAGGAACATTTTTTATTTCTTCTGTTACTTCATCATATTTTCTACCTATAAATCTTTTTGATTCATAAATGGTGTTTTCTGGGTCTAATACTGCTCTTCTTTTTGCTGGTTCTCCTACAAGGGTTTCACCTTCCTTTGTCCAAGATACAATAGATGGTGTTGTTCTAAATCCTTCTTGGTTTGCAATTACTACAGGCTCTCCACCTATTACAACTGATACAACAGAGTTTGTTGTTCCAAGGTCAATTCCTATTACTTTACTTGCTTTTGACATCTTAACTTCCTCCTTAAAATTTTTTTGTACATTAAATAATCTAATACTTTAGTTTAATTTTGTCAAGTTTTTTTATAATAAAATTTATAGATTTTTGCAAAAAGTAGAAATATTTTTTGTGGTAAAATATTTATTTAACTAAAATTTTATTTTCACAGGAGGAAAATAAGTTGTTAAATTTACCTATAGAAGAAGCATTAACATTTGATGATGTTCTTTTATTACCTCAAAAATCTGATGTATTACCTCATGAAACCGATGTTAGCTCATATCTTACACCTAACATAAAATTGAATATACCTCTTGTATCTGCTGCAATGGATACGGTTACAGAACATAGGCTTGCTATTGCTATTGCAAGGGAAGGTGGTATAGGTATAATTCATAGAAATATGAGCATAGAAGACCAGATGAGAGAAGTAGAAAAGGTAAAAAAAGCTGAAAGTGGTATGATTTCAGAACCAATAACTATAAGACCAAATCAAACGGTTAAAGAAGCATTAGATATTATGGCGACATATAAAATTTCCGGTGTTCCGGTTACAGATGAGAATGGCATTTTAATAGGTATTCTTACAAATAGAGATTTAAGATTTATAAACAAAAAAGATTATAATAAAGCAGTAGAACATTTTATGACAAAAGCTCCTCTTGTAACAGCAAGAGAAGGAATATCCTTAGATGAAGCAGTTGAAATACTACAAAAACATAAAGTAGAAAAACTTCCGGTTGTTGATGAACAAGGAAGATTAAAAGGTTTAATAACAATTAAAGATATAGTAAAAAGGAAGAAATATCCAAATGCAGCAAAAGATGCAGCCGGAAGATTAAGAGTAGGAGCTGCCGTAGGTGTTGGCCCTGATACTATGGAAAGGGTAAAAGCATTAGTAGCAGCAAAAGTAGATGTTATTGTAGTAGATACGGCTCATGGTCATTCTGTCAGGGTTTTACAAACAATAGAAAAGATAAAAGGCGAATTTCCTGATTTAGATGTAATAGGTGGAAATATAGCTACTGCAGAGGCAGCAGAGGATTTAATAAAAGCCGGTGCAGATGCAGTAAAAGTTGGAATTGGTCCCGGTTCAATCTGCACAACAAGGGTGGTAGCAGGTATAGGAGTGCCACAAATTACTGCAATATCAAAATGTGCAGTAGTGTGTAAAAAATACGGAAAAACATTAATAGCAGATGGTGGAATAAGATATTCAGGAGATATAGTAAAAGCAATAGCTGCCGGTGCAGATACGGTAATGCTTGGAAGTTTATTTGCAGGAACAGAAGAGGCTCCGGGAGAAAGAATATTTTATCAAGGAAGGTCTTATAAAGTTTATAGAGGAATGGGCTCAATAGGAGCGATGAAAGCAAGATTTAGTAGTGATAGATACTCTCAGGAAAATGTAGAAAAATTCGTTCCTGAAGGAATAGAAGGAAGAATACCATTTAAAGGACCTCTTGCAGATGTTGTTTATCAGCTTGTTGGAGGATTAAGGGCAGGTATGGGTTATACCGGTTCAAAAACAATAAAAGATTTACAGGAAAATACTAAATTTATAAAAATAACAAATGCCGGATTAAGAGAAAGCCATGCCCATGATATATATATAACCCAAGAAGCACCAAATTATTGGATAGATTAAAAGGTAGCCAAAATACACCTTACCCCTAAGGCTTGGCTGCCTTTTAAATAGGGGCACGGTTTTTATAGCCGTGAATAAGGTTTCATAAAAATGCTAAACTTCTTAATAAAAAAGATATTCGGCACAAAAAATGAAAGAGAAATAAAAAAGTTATCAAAATTTGTAGAAAAAATTAATTTATTAGAACCGGAGCTTGATAAATTATCAAATAAAGAACTTAGAGAAAAAAGTCTTGTTCTACGGGAAAAAGTTCAATCAAACGAGCATATCCTGACAGAGATATTAGAAGGAGAAATAAATGAAGTAATGATTGAAGCTTTTGCTATTGCAAGGGAAGCAGCAAAAAGAACCATCGGACTTAGACCTTTTAATGTTCAGCTTATAGGGGCTATGGCTCTCCATCAAGGAAAGATTGCAGAGATGAAAACCGGTGAAGGTAAAACCCTTGTTGCAGCAATAGCTATATATCTAAATGCATTAACCGGCAAAGGAGTCCATCTTGTTACTGTAAATGATTATCTTGCAAAAAGAGATGCAGTCCAGATGGGTAGTATTTATAAATTCCTTGGTCTTTCGGTAGGAGCAATAAATACAAATAGTGTATCTTATATTATAGAATGGGCAGATGAATCTAAATTTGAAGAAGCCGTAGAAAAAGATAGAAGAGTATGGCCAAAAGGATTTTTTGAAGAGATTTTGCCACCAGAAAAATATAATATAGAAGCAAGAAAAGATTTCTTTACAGTAGCAAAAGAAACAGATAGAAGGTCTGCCTATGAAGCAGATATAACCTATGGAACTAATAATGAATTTGGATTTGATTATCTTAGAGATAATATGGTATTTTCAAAAGACCAGATTGTTCAGGTAAAAGGGCATAACTTTGCAATAATTGATGAAGTTGATTCAATCTTAATAGATGAAGCAAGAACACCACTTATAATATCAGGACCTTCAGGAGAAGATGTATCAATATATTATCAAACAGATGCTTTCGTGAAAACCCTCATAAAAGATGAAGATTTTATAGTAGATGAAAAAAATAAAACAGCAGTTTTAACAGAAAAAGGAGCAGAAAAAGCAGAAAAATATTTTAATATAGAAAATCTATATGATACAAAAAATATAGAACTTCTTCATGCTATAAACCAATCACTTAGGGCAAATACATTATTCCATAGGGATAGGGATTATGTTGTAAAAGATGGAGAAGTTATTATTGTTGATGAATTTACCGGTAGATTGATGCCCGGAAGAAGATGGTCTGATGGATTACATCAGGCAATAGAAGCAAAAGAAGGAGTAAAAATAGAAGCAGAAAATCAAACCCTTGCATCCATTACATTCCAAAACTATTTTAGAATGTATAAAAAACTTGCCGGAATGACAGGAACAGCAGAAACAGAAGCAGTAGAATTTAAAGAGATATATAACTTAGATGTTCTTGTAATACCTACAAATAAACCGGTAAGAAGAATAGATTATCCTGATGTTATATATAAAACAAAAAAAGAAAAATTTAATCAGGTTGTAGAAGAAATAATAAGATTACATAAAGAAGGTAGACCTGTTTTAGTAGGAACAGTTTCGGTAGAAACATCTGAATATCTGTCTGGATTATTAAAAAAGAGAAATATAAAACATAATGTATTAAATGCCAAAAACCATGAGAAAGAAGCTGAAATAATAGCTCAGGCAGGAAGAGTTGGAGCAGTAACAATATCAACAAATATGGCAGGTAGAGGGACTGACATATTACTCGGTGGTAATCCGGAATTTTTAGCAAAAGAAATACTTGCAAAAAAAGGTTTATCACCGGAAACAGCAACAGAAGAGCAGTATAAAGAAGCTTTAAAAGAAGCTCAAAAAATAACATCACAGGAAAAACAAAAGGTTGTAGAACTTGGAGGACTTGCAGTTATAGGAACAGAGAGACACGAATCAAGAAGGATAGATAATCAGCTCAGAGGTAGAGCCGGAAGACAGGGAGACCCGGGAAGTTCAAGATTTTATCTTTCCCTTGAAGATGATTTACTCAGATTATTTGGTGGAGATAGATTAAAAGCATTAATGGAAAGATTAAAAATTCCTGAAAATGAGCCAATAGAAAGCACAATGGTATCAAAAGCAATAGAAAATGCACAAAAAAGAGTAGAAGGACAAAACTTCCAGATAAGAAAAAGATTACTTGAGTTTGATGATGTTATGAATAAACAAAGACAGGTTATCTACTCTTTAAGAAGAGATATACTTGAAGGTATAAATCTAAATGATGAAATAAAAATATGGATTGCAGATATAGTTTTATCATTACTTGATAAATATGCACCGGCAGACCAGTATCAAGAAAAATGGGATTTAGACGGACTTATATCTGCAATACAAGAATGGACAGGAGTAAAAATAGATATAGATAAAAATAAAGAGTGGGACAGAAAAGAACTTGAAGAATATATATTATCAGAGCTTGAAAAAGCATATCAGGAAAAAGAAAATAAACTCGGCTCATCATTAATGAGAGAGTTTGAAAGATATATAACTCTTCAAGTATTGGACAATCTTTGGAAAGAGCATTTACATCTACTTGATAGATTAAGAGAAAGCGTATATCTAAGAGGCTATGCCCAAAGAGACCCTCTTGTTGAATACAAAAGAGAATCTTTTGAACTATTTGAAGATATGATGTATAAATTAAAACAAAATACCATTGAGTATCTATTTAAACTACAAATAACTTCCGAAGAAGAGATAGAAGAAGAGATTAAAGAGCAAGAAAAAGAAGCTGAAAAATTACTACAAAAATCACAAACAAATATACAACCTACGGAAGAAAAGAAAAAAAGAGTATTAAAATATAAAAACCGAATGGAAAGAAGAAAGAAATGAAAGCATTAAGATTAGCACTATGCCAGATAAATCCTGTTGTAGGTGATATTGAGTATAATACAGCAAAGATTATTGAATTTATTAATAAGGCAAAGGAAGAAGAAGCAGATATAGTAATATTTCCGGAGCTTGCAATTACAGGCTATCCACCGGAAGATTTAATTTTCAAAACATCTTTTATAGAAAAAAATATAAAAGCAGTTAAAGAAATAGCTAAACATTCTAAGGATTTAATCACAATAGTTGGATTTATAGATAAAGAGATAGATATTTATAATGCAGCAGCAGTTTTGTTTAATGGTAATATTGAAGGAATATATCATAAACAATTTTTGCCAAATTATGGAGTGTTTGATGAAGTTAGATATTTCCAAAAAGGCAAAAAAAATAGTATAATCCAGCTACAAGAGCTAAAAATAGGCTTATCTATATGTGAAGATATATGGTATCCGGAAAATCCTATTAATATATATGCAATAGAAGGAGCTTCCCTTGTAATAAATATAAATGCTTCACCATATTTTATAGGAAAAATAAAGAAAAGAGAAGAGATGATAAAAACAAGGGCAAGGGATAATATTATCTCTATTGCATATTTAAATATAGTCGGTGCTCAAGATGAGCTTGTTTTTGATGGAAATAGTTTTGTTGTTGACGGCGAAGGAGAGATAATAGCTAAAGGAAAATCTTTTGAGGAAGATTTAATTATTGCAGATATAGATTTTGAGCAAACATTTAGAAATCAGTTAAAAGATAACAGAATAAGAAATTTAAGAACAGATTATAAAAGGGAAGAAAATTTAGAAATAATTAATATTGATTATCAAATAAAAGAAAAAAGCAGTATTACACCGGAAAAGATATATTTGGATACACCGGAGATAGAGCAAACTTATAAAGCTTTGGTGGTAGGACTTAGGGATTATATACAAAAAAATAATTTTAAAAAAGTTGTGATAGGATTAAGCGGTGGAATTGATAGCTCACTTACGGCAACAATTGCAGTAGATGCCCTCGGAAATGAAAATGTAAAAGGCGTATTAATGCCATCTATGTATACTTCAAAAGAAAGCATAGAAGATGCCCTTGAAGTTGCAAAAAATCTAAGTATTGAAACCTTTACAATACCAATTATAGATATATATAATAGCTATATATCACAGTTATCAGATATATTTAAAAATCTGCCACAAAATACAACAGAAGAGAATTTGCAAGCAAGAATAAGAGGAAATATATTAATGGCTCTATCTAATAAATTTGGCTGGATAGTTTTGGCAACCGGTAATAAAAGCGAGATGAGCGTAGGATATTCCACCTTATACGGAGATATGGTTGGTGGATTTGCCGTATTAAAAGATGTATTAAAAACAAAAGTATATGAACTTTCTTATTATAGAAATAGTATAAAAAAAGTTATTCCGGATAGAGTATTAAAAAAACCACCATCTGCAGAACTCAGACCCAATCAAACAGATGAAGCAGAACTACTGCCTTATGAAATACTTGATGAAATAATAAAAATGTATGTAGAAGAAGATATTCCTGCTAATATCATTTTAGAAAGATTTCCGGAAAATAAAGAAAGAGTTAAGAGAATAATAAGATTAATTGATACAAATGAATACAAAAGAAGACAATCGCCTATAGGTATAAAAATAACAGAAAGAGCTTTTGGAAAAGATAGAAGAATGCCAATAGTTAATAGATTTAGTGAGATTTGAGGAGTGGCTATGGAGATATATATTGAGGAAAAGCAAAAAGCTATTCATATTCTAAATGAGATAAAAGTTAAACTTTATCATAAAGGATGGTTTCCGGCAACAAGTGGAAATTTATCTTATAAATTACATGATGAACCTCTTGTATTTGCCGTAACAACTTCCGGAAAAGATAAAGGAACTGTATCTAATGAAGATGTTATATTTGTAGACAAAGAAGGAAAAGCAGTAGAAAGAACAAGATTAAAGCCATCAGCAGAAACAAAAATCCATTCGTATATATATCAAAAAACAGATGCAAAATGTGTAATTCATATACACACACCGAATAACAACTTTATATCTTCCATATATTTTGAAGATGGAAAAGTTCCGGTAAAAGATATGGAAATGATTAAAGCCCTTGATATATGGAAAGAAGATGCATACATAGAGATACCTATAATAGAAAATTATTTTAATCTTGAAAAATTGGCAGAAGAAGCTTCAAAAGCAATAAATTCTGATGTCCCTGCAATACTTATAAAAAACCATGGGATATACTGTTGGGGTAGAGATGAGTTTGAAGCAAAAAGACATATAGAAGCATTTGAGTTTATATTTGAATATATGAAAAATATGATATTATTTAAAAGAGACAAACAGATTTGGAGGTAATTAAAATGGCAAAAGTTGTATTTAGAAATTCAGGAAAAGTGATAGAAGATAATACTCAAATAAAAGAGATTTTATCCGAGTATGGTATAGTTTATGATGTTTGGGGAGTAGATAGATTATCGGAAGATTTAAGAAAAGATTATGAGCTTTCAGAAGAAAAGCAAAAAGAGATAATAAAAGCTTATGAAAAAGAGTTAAAAGAGTTAAAAGAAAAAATGGGATACATAACAGAAGATATTGTTGTTTTATGGGAAAAAACTCCAAATTTAGAAGGATTAGAAGCAAAATTTAAAAGAGAACACCATCATACAGATGATGAGGTAAGATTTGTTATAGATGGAAGTGGGGTATTTCCTGTTAATATAGGAGATGATATTATGGATATATATGTAGAAGCAGGAGAGTTAATAGTAGTGCCTGCCGGTGCAAGACATTGGTTTGAACTTGATGAAAATAAAAAAATAAAATGTATCAGAGTTTTTAAAACACCTGCCGGCTGGGAAGCAATATATGAAAAAGATGAAAAAGCTACCTGGGGCTAATAAAATTGGATAGATATTTACATATTTTTGTTGGAAAAAATGCAGATTATTATATTTCTAAATGGGAAGTAATGGAAGCAACAGGTAGTAAAATTAGCTGGAACTGGGCAGCTTTTTTCTTTGGAATGCTTTGGTTTGCATATAGGAAGATGTATAGTATAGCCATAATGATTATGGCTTTTTTAATATTATTGCAGATAATACAGCTAAAAATGAATACACCACCTTTAATAGTAGCCTTAACAAATATATTTATATCAATTGGTTTTGGAATGTTTGGAAATTATATATATTTAGATTTTGTGAAAAATAAGATAAAAGAGATTAAAGAAAAATATCCGGATGAAAATTTAATAATAGCAGAAATAGGAAGAAATGGCGGGACAAGCATAATATCAGCAATTATGTTTGGTTTAATATATCTGATTTTAACAGGATTTATTGATTATTACTTTACGGAGGTATTAAATTGAGTTTATTAGCCGGTAAAAAAGCCCTAATTCTTGGTCTTGCAAATGATAAAAGTATTGCTTACGGTATAGCGAAAAAATTTTATGAACATGGAGCTACTCTTGGTTTTAATTATTTAGATGAAAGAATAGAAAAAAGAGTAAGACCGATAGCAGAAGAATTTAATGCAGAGCTTGTTGTAAAATGTGATGTATCTAAGGATGAAGAGATACAAAATTTATTTAATGAAGTAAAGGAAAAATGGGGAAATATTGATATTATAGTTCATTCTATAGCTTATGCCAATAAAGAGTATCTTAAAGATTATTATTATAAAGTTGATAGGGCCTCTTTTTTAGAAGCTATGGATATTAGTGTATATTCTTTTACTGCAATAGCAAGGCAGTTTTTACCTATATTTAATGAAGGTGGAAGTTTATTAACATTATCTTATTATGGAGCTGAAAAGGTTGTTTATAACTACAATGTTATGGGTGTTGCAAAAGCAGCCCTTGAAGCTTCTGTAAAATATCTTGCAAGAGATCTTGGAGAAATCAAAAATCTTAGGGTAAATTGTATATCTGCAGGACCTATAAAAACTCTTGCTGCAATGGGAATAGCCCAATTTAGCGAAATACAAAAAGTTGCAGAAGAAAGGTCTCCTCTAAAAAAATCTGTAACTATTGAAGAAGTAGGAAATACAGCATTATTTTTATGTTCAGACCTTGCATCCGGCATAACCGGTGAAATAATATATGTAGATGCCGGATATCATATTATAGGAATGTAAATCGGAGGTAAAAATGAAGCTTATTATAAATGGAGAAGAAAGAGAGTTTGATAAAGAACTTACCATAGAGGAACTTGTGAAAGAGCTTGGTATTACTTCTCCGAATTTTGCAGTGGCAGTTGGAATGGATGTTATTCCAAAAAGTGAGTATAGCAGTTATAAACTAAAAGATGGAGATAAAGTAGAAATAGTTCATTTCGTAGGTGGTGGTTAATGATACAAAAAGTAAGAGGATTTCAGGATATTTATGGAGAAAATGCAAAAAAATATAGATTGGTAGTAGATACTGCAAGGGAGATTTTTGCAAAATACAATTTTGAAGAGATAATACTTCCTTATATAGAAGATATATCTTTATTTAAAAGGTCTGTAGGAGAAGCTACCGATATAGTTCAAAAAGAGATGTATGATTTTGTTGATAAAGGCGGAAGACATGTAGCACTAAGACCGGAAGGAACTGCAAGTTGTGTCAGGGCTTATATAGAAGAAAAGATGTATCAGGAATCAGGATATAAAAAGTTATTTTATGAAGGGGCTATGTTTAGATATGAAAGACCACAAGCCGGAAGATATAGACAGTTTCACCAGATAGGAGCAGAAATATTTGGAGCAAACTCACCAATTGCAGATGCTCAGCTTATAAAAATGGCAGATGAAATACTAAAAAAATTAAAAATATCCGTAAAATTAGAAATAAACACCCTTGGAGATTTTGAATCAAGAAAAGAGTATGTAGAGAATTTGAAACAATATCTACAGCAAAACAAAGAATATCTTTGTGAAACCTGTAAAACAAGAATAGAAAGAAATCCACTTAGGGTTTTGGATTGTAAAGTGGAAAGCTGTAAAGAAATAACTAAAAATGCACCGGTTATAACAGATTTTTTATCTGAAAATTCTTTAATAAGATATGAAAGATTAAAAAATTATTTAAAAGCTATGAATATTGATTTTATAGAAAATCCAAGATTGGTAAGAGGGCTTGATTATTATACAGATACCGTTTTTGAGTTTGTATCTGATAAAATAGGAGCACAGGGAACTGTTTTAGCCGGTGGAAGATATGATAATCTTGTCAAACAACTTGGAGGACCAGATACGCCGGCAGTAGGCTTTGCAGCCGGCATAGAAAGATTGATGCTTCTTGTAGAAGAGCTACCAAAAGAAAAAGATTTAATAGTAATAATACCGGCACATACAGATTATTCAATAGAAGCAATCAAATTAACAGATAAATTATTAGAAAAAAATCTAAGAGTTGAACTTCTTCTTAAAGAAGGCTCTTTAAAATCAATGTTTAAAACAGCAGATAAATTAAAAGCAAAATATGTTATCTTGGTAGAAGAACACCTTAGGCTAAAAGATATGCAAACAGCAGAGCAAAAAGAATATATTAATGTAGAAGATTTGGTAGAGGCGATAGTTGTTTAGGTTTGAATTAATAAAAGAAGATGGCTTTGCAAGGCTTGGGAAGATTTATACATCCCATGGAGAAATAGAAACACCAATATTTATGCCTGTTGGAACCCAAGGAACAGTAAAAGCAGTTACAATGGAACATCTACACAATATAAAAGCCCAGATTATCCTTGGAAATACTTATCATCTTTACTTAAGACCCGGAATAAATGTTATAAAACATTTTAAAGGGCTTCATAATTTTACCGGATGGAATAAACCAATATTGACAGATAGTGGAGGATTTCAAGTTTTTAGCCTTGCCGAAGGAAAAGCAAAAGAAGGAAAACAAAAAGCCAAAGTAGAACTCACAGAAGAAGGAGTTAGATTTAAATCTCATCTGGATGGCTCCTGGCATTTTTTCTCACCGGAATTTGTTATTCAGATACAGGAAATATTTGGCTCTGATATAATGATGCCTCTTGATGAATGCCCACCTTATCCTGTCTCTCACCAAAAGGCAAAAGAAGCAGTAGAAAGAACAATAAGATGGTTAAAACGTTCCAAAGAAGCAAAAACAACCCAAAATGCATTATTTGGAATTATACAGGGCTCGGTATATGAAGATTTAAGGAAGGAAAGTGCATTAAAAACCGTTGAGCTTGATATGGATGGTTACTCTATCGGTGGATTATCTGTAGGAGAGCCGGCAGAATATATGTATGCAATGACAGAAATATGCACTCAGATTATACCAAAAAACAAACCAAGATACCTTATGGGAGTAGGAACCCCTGAAAATATAATTGAGAGTGTAGATAGAGGAATAGATATGTTTGATTGTGTAATGCCAACCAGAAATGCAAGAAATGGCACATTATTCACCAGCTACGGAAAATTAAATATCCGGTCTTCAAAGTATAAATTAGATGAAAATCCGGTAGATATAAATTGTGATTGTTATACCTGCAAAAATTTTTCAAGAGGTTATCTAAGACATCTTTATAATGCCCAAGAAATAACAGCTTATATTCTTGGAACTATACATAACCTTAGATTTTATCTAAAATTAATGGAAGATATCAGAAATTCTATTAAAGAAAACAGATTTAAACAATTTAAAAATGAATTTTTAGAGAGATATAACTCAAATCTTTAGTGCATTAATTTCTATTATGATAAAATAAAATAGAATGATAAAATAGGAGATAAATCCTATGCTTTATTTATTTCTTATAATTTTTAAATACTATTTATAACTTGAAAAATGGATTGTAAATTTTTAAAAATATTAAATGAAAAACAAACTCTTAATGAAAAAGAAATAAAATTTATTACAGATATTGCAAAAGAATCATTAAAAATTATGGTAAGAAATAAAATTCCATTAATACCGGATAATTTTGAAAAAATATTTATAGTATTTTGTCATTTCATGGAACAGAAAAAATATTTTGCTGATATAGATGTAATGAGCTTATACAAAAACTTTTTAGAAATTAATATCAATAAATTTCAAGAAAAAGAAAATATTGACCCCAAAAAACTTGAAGATTTAACAGTTAAAATTGGAGAAAATATAGAAATTATAAAAAATATAATAAATAAAAATTATAAAAATTTACAGAAATCCGAAGATACATTACAACATTATGCTAAGGATTTATCTTTAGATAAGATAGATGAAATATTAGAAGAAATAAAAAAATTAAGAAAACAAAATGCTACCATAAAAAATAAAATAGAAGAGCGTCAAGATAAGATAAAAAATTTAAAAAAGGAAATAGAAAATGCAAAAAGAGAAGCTAATATTGATTTTTTAACCGGTTTATATAATCGAAGAAGCTTTTTTAGGGCATTGGAAGATTATTTTAAAATATACAAAGAAAAAGATGTTATATTTTCCATAATTCTTTTTGATATTGACCATTTTAAGAAAATTAATGATACTTATGGTCATGATGCCGGTGATTTAGTTTTAATAGATGTAGCATCTGTTTTAAAATCTAATTTAAAATCAAGTACTATTTCAGGAAGGATAGGTGGAGAAGAGTTTGGTATCTTGATGTTAGATAATTTGGAGAGAGCAGTTAATGTGGCAGAAATGTTAAGAAGAACCTTTGAAACTAGAAAAATAATTTATCAAGATAAAACTATTAAATATACTGCAAGTTTTGGAGTTACTCAAATAAAAAAAGATGATAATATTGACTCTTTTTTAAAAAGAGCTGATGAATTGTTATATTTTGCAAAAAAATTAGGTAGAAATACAGTAGTGTCGGATATGTAAAAATATACTCTATATTTAATCTTGTTTGCTATTTTCAATATTGAGTTTATTTAATTCATTTTCAATTTCTATATTTAAATTTTCCTGATCTTCATTTTTTCCTTTTATTTGATTATATAAACTTGAAAGTTTTTTATTTATATAATTATAAATAAATCTTTGTCTTTCTTCCTTAATATCTATAAATTTCATTCCAAAACAGATTATATCCTCTTTTTCAAAGATATTAACAACTTCAACTTTTTCATTTATTTCTTTACCGGATAATTCAAATTTTATTAAAGCTTGGGTTCCTATGGGTAATCTTTTACTTTTTTCGGTTAAGCAAAATCTAATTCCTCCCGGGCTAATATCTTGTATTTTTCCACCTATCCATTGAGTAAAAACTTTATTATTTTCCTTAATTGTTCGTCCCAAAATAGCATCAATTTCTATTTCAAACCTATGGAATTCCCTTCTCTGTTTTCGTTCAAAATTAAAAGTATGGTGCATTTTTAATAAAATGCCTTCTGGTGTTTCTTCAATATTTTCTATTTTTTCTTTTATATAATAGATCCCATCTTTTTCCCTTATTAATAAAATCTGCACTTCATCCCCATTCTGAATACGAAAATTCTTATTAGGTAAAAGCCAATACATATATTCTTCATCTTTATCTACCAAATAAATTTCATTTATTATTCCTTCAAATATTAGTTTTGCTTTTGTATATGTTTCTATTTCTTTTGTAGTCACTATTGGTATATATTCCATTACATTATAAAAACCTAATTTTTCTCTCATATCTTGGATTAATCCTTCATCATAGTTAGGATTTCTCTTTTCATATATATCTATAATTTTTTCAAAGGCAGGTTTATTTTCTATAGCAATAAATGGATCTCTTCCTATTATTTCTGAATAATCCCACAATATTTTTATCTGTTCATCTGATAAATTTTTTCCTTTAAGATAATTCCAAAATTCTCTTTTTTTATTCAATAATTTGGATCTACGACTTATATAGTTAAATATTAAAACAAGAAAAATAACTGTTAAAATTAGGAAAATTAAGAATGAAATTCCTTCTATACTGATTTCATTCATTTTTTCTTGAGCTTTATTATAAGCTTGGATTACGGATTTTTGTTTTTCGTCCACAACTTCCTTCCTTAATTATATTATTAACATAATTATATCATACTTGTATTATCTAACTATCATTTCTATCTCATTTGCCTTATTTATAACTGATTTATAACCTATATCTATCGCTTCTTTGGATTTCCATGTAGCAAATATAGGAATTTTGGCTAAATCTTCCGGCTGTATAAAAATATCACATAAATTCTTCCGAAGTAAGACGTTAGACCTGATAGCAAGATAAAAGCTTTTAATAGAGATTGAGATTATATTATCTCCGTTGGATTTATTAAATGGATTTACCTCTACCGCTATAGTTATATCTACTTTATCTTTAATAGGTTCAACTGGCAGGTTATTCATTAAACCACCATCTACATAAATCTCTTTTTTATACTCTACCGGTTCAAATAAAACAGGGATAGAAGAAGAGGCTCTAAGTAGTGTAAATATATCACCTTCATTAAAATATTCAACTTCACCTTTATTTAGATTTGTAACGGCAACATACAAAGGTATTTTAAGCTGGGATAAATCGGAAATATGTATATATTTTTTCAAAAATTTTGACATACTTTTTATAGAAAAGAAAGCTTTTTTGGGAATAATTGGTTTTATATAATTTAAAAAATTTGTTTTTAATGCTATCTCTTCCATTTCTTTTGGAGAATATCCATAGCAGTAAAATACACCAACCAAACTTCCGGCACTTACACCACTTAATATAGTAGGTTTTATTCCTATCTCTTGTAGAGCTTTTAAAACACCTATATGAGCTAAACCTCTGACTGCTCCACCAGATAGAACCAATCCAACTTTTTTCATGGAATTAATCTCATAGGAAAGCTACTTACAAAACTTGTTTTATTTTGATATTTATAAACAGAAGGATAGCTTTCAAATAAATTCATACTTTTATACACCTTTACCGGCGTATCTTTTATAATAACTTTTGTTTTTATATCTACTAAATCAAATAATTTTTCTAAATCTTCATTTCTCAAAACGATACAACCATAACTGACTTTCATACCTACACCTTCCGGTTTATTTGTCCCGTGTATCATATAGGATGTATCATTTAATCTCATTTTTCTGGTGCCTATTGGATTATCAGGACTTGCCGGAATTATATCAGGATAATTTGGATTTTCTTTTTTCACAGAAGGTGGAACTATCCAATCAGGATTTTTTACTTTTTCTGTGATAATAAATTCTCCGATAGGTGTTTGGGCTTTTTCATCACCAATGCCTACCGGAAATGTAATAACATAATCATCTATAACATAATATAATCTGAATTCCGGAATATTTACACATATTTCTCCATATCTACAATAATCTGGCAATATCTTTTTTAAAGGTATAATGATAACTTGGTTTTCTTTTAGATTTAATGGGTCTATATCAGGATTTGCATATTTTAATTCATAATATCCGGTAGATGTTTTTAATGCTATTTCTTGAAGTGTTCTCTCATTTTTTACAATATAAATATAAAGATTTCCAAATATTTTATCATTTAGATAAAATATATTTTTCCCAAGTTCAAGTTCCACATTGTTTATATATACTTTCGGAAAAGAAATAGGGAATATCTGATTTTCTTTATTTGATTCTATTTTTGATATTAGCTGTCTCAAAAGATTTCTATTATAATTTTTTGCAAGTAAAAAGGTTGCTTTTTCAAATACCAAATATTTTGTTTCTTCAGAAAAATTTTTCTTATTTACATAATCTGCAAGTTTATAAATTTTTTCAATCTGATTTTCTTTTAAATATAAATTAGCCAAAAGTAATATATCTTTTTCTTCTTCATCTGCATAAGCTATTGAAAATAAAAATATGCTAAATAATATTAAAATCTTTCTCATCTTTCCTTAATATAAATAAATTTCACAAATATTTTACATGAAATTTTTCGGTTTTTTATGACAAATCTTTAAGAAGATAGAGATTTTAAATAATTTTCATCCATTAATTTTTCTCTAAATCTTTTTATAAATAAAGCTGTTTCTTTTCCATTTATTATTCTATGGTCAAAACTAAAAGTTAGCTTCACTTTGTTATCTACTTCTTTTCCTACTGCCACGATACCTACATGATTTGGCGGTATAATTGCATCAAATTGGATTACATCATACATTCCAAGATTTGAAATTGAGAATGTTGCTCCTTTTAAATCCTCTGAAGAAAATCTTCCTGATTTTGCTTTTTCTTTTATTATTTCAAGTTCTTCTTTAATCTGTTTTAATGTTTTTGTATTTATATTTTTTATAACCGGTGCAAATAACTCTCCTTTTACATCAACAGCCAAAGATATGTTTGCATTTGGATATAATTGCTAATATATGCTCTCTATAAGGAGTAAATACATCGCCTTTCCCAAAGCCTATAATAGCACCTACATGAACTGCTTCTTCTCCAATAGCCAGATGCAAAAATCCTCCGATATTTCCTTTCATATATTCTTCTTTTGCTTTTAATTCAAACTCCCTTCCCAACTTCATCAAGTAATAAAATTGTTCTGTATAAGATTTAATCATCTTTTTTCCTCTTAACTTAATTTTTCTATTGTTTCTTCAACTTCTTTTAACATCTGTTTTCTGTCTTCATCGGTGACATAAGGAACTGCATAGAAAAGTTTATGTTCTAAAATTTTCATTCCACAAAATCTAAAAATATCTCCTATTGTTTTCTTTAAACAATTAGACATTCCAGAAGATTCACATTCTTCTTTTCCTTCTCCTAATGTATTAAAAATTATCACTTCTTTATCGGTAAGTAATGGTTTTATATCCTCTTCTAAAATATAAGCAAAACCATAAGAAAAGACCCTGTCAATATATCCTTTTAAAATTGCAGGCATTGAATACCACCAGATAGGATGGATAATAACTAATCTTTTTGTTTTATTGATAAATTCCTGTTCTCTTTTAACATCCGGAAGATAATTTCCCTGTTCCATTGCTATAAAATCATCTGCTTTTAAAACAGGGTCAAATCCAAGGGCATATAAATCTCTTGTTTCAAATGATATTCCTTTTTCTTTGAATTTATTTTCTATTGTTTCTTTAATTGCATGATTAAAACTTTTTGGATTTGGATGAGCATAAATTATCAAATAATCCATTTTTTATCACCTCCACTAAAATATTTTTCATCTTGAAATTTAATTTTTAGATGAGTACCATCGCAAAAAGGTTTGTTTGAAGACTTTCCACATCGGCAAAGGGTTACTCTGTTTCTGATTTCATAAATAAATCCTTTGGAAGATTCTATAGGTATACCTCCCTTTACCCATATAGCACTGCTTACACCGGTTAGATTATCTTCTAATATAGAAATTTCTTTTTCAAAATTTGGTTCTACCGGATTTCCATTTTTATCAATTAAGACCAATCTTCCGGATGGACAGTTAAAAACCATCTGCTTTATTTCTTCAATTTCATTTTCTTCTTTTTTTATAGCTTCCCATACACCTTCTTTTTTTATACAAAATCTTGCTGATGCACATAATGGTTTTGCATCTAATAAATCAAAATTTTTACCTTCAAACTTTTTTGCTATTTCATTAAAAGGCTTATCCTCGGCAGTTTCTTCACCATTGAATCCTTTTTTGTGTGAACCATCACAAAAAGGTTTATTTTTAGACAATCCACATCTACAAAGAGCATAACTTTCTTTTGTTTCAAATTTCTCTACCTTCTCCCATCTTTCAGGTATAAGCATTTTATATTTAACCATTATTTCTCTGTATAACGGAATACTACCTTCTATCAAATAAGGACCATCTTTTAATATTTTTATTTTCATATCTTTCACCTTTTAAAAATAATCTTTTAAGATAAAAATAAGTTTTATATTTAATATGTCAATATATACCTTGAGTGAGAAATTAAATTCTAAGGGAAGCATTTATACCTCTTAACAAAGAAAAACCTAAAGCAAAACCATATAAATATGTCAAAAGTG
>NZ_FXTX01000012.1 GCF_900182795.1 Venenivibrio stagnispumantis | reverse complement strand
TATAGAAAATTTTTAAAATTGGTGTCATTTATTTACCTCCCAATGTTTTTTGGGAGGTTTATTTTTAACATATTTTTATTTTTCACTCAAGGTATTATTTAATATTTACCAAAAAGCTTTACCATTTGTTTTAGGTTTAACTGCTATTATTTTATTTGTAGTTATGGCTTTTTTATATTATAAATCTGGATAGAAAAAGATAATTTTTATAAGTTTAAGTATAGTTTATTTTTGAGGTGTTATTATGAAACTTATAATGGAGTTTCCTGATGAACTAAATTTAAGAGAAGATGAAGTAAAAATAGCTGCGTTAGCTAAATTATATGAACTTGGGAAAATATCTTCAGGCAAAGCTGCAAAACTTTTAGGTATATCCCGTGTTGAATTTTTAGATTTACTTGGAAAGTATAAAGTTCAAATAGAACCGGATACAGAGGAGGAACTTTTAAAGGATATAATGTAATAATTTTGTAAATAATTTAAAAATTTTGTATAATTTTTAATTAAAAAATTTAATAGAGGATAAAATGCCTATAGAGATTAAAGGCTCTACAATACCTGCTTTACTTATAAAGCTTGATAAAAATTTGTCCTTAGAGGAAAATATACAAGAGCTTGAACAAAAACTCTCATCTACCTTTTTTAAAGGTTCACTTGCAGTTATAGATTTCAACGGATTAAAAATTACAGATGAAGAAAGAGAAAAAATAGATAAAATCCTTCAAGAGTATAATACAAAATTACTTGGATTAACCGGTATAGAAAAAACAGAAAAAAAAGATTTAATACAAAATATAACACCTAAGAAATCATTAAAAATAATAAATAAAACATTAAGAAGTGGTCAAAAAGTAGAGGAAGATTCTGATGTTGTAATACTTGGAGATGTAAATCAAGATGCTTATGTTATAGCATCGGGAAGTATTATAGTTATGGGAACATTGAGAGGCATAGTCCATGCAGGAGCAAATGGAGATGAAACCGCAGTTGTAATGGCATTAAAATTAAAGCCACAACAACTTAGAATAGCAAGTTATATATCAAGGTCTCCGGATAATAAAGATGAAGAACCGGAATATCCGGAAAAAGCATATATAGAAGAAAATAAGATAGTTATAGAAAAAATATAGTGGGGTAAAATAATGGCAAGAGTAATAGTTGTAACATCAGGAAAAGGTGGTGTTGGAAAAACAACAATAACTGCAAATTTATCTACAGCCCTTGCTTCAATGGGTAAAAAAGTTTTAGCTATAGATGCAGATATAGGGCTAAGAAATCTTGATATGATACTTGGTTTGGAAAACAGAATAGTTTATGATATTGTTGATGTTGTAGAAAAAAGAGTTCCACCGGAAAAAGCATTTGTTAGAGATAAAAGAGGTTTACCTTTATATCTTTTACCGGCAGCCCAGACAAAAGATAAAGATGCAGTAAAACCTGAGCAATTAATAGAAATAGTAGAATCAGTTAAAGAAAATTTTGATTATATCTTTATAGATTCTCCTGCCGGTATAGAAGGAGGATTTAAAACTGCATCTGCACCGGCAGAAGAAGCACTTATCGTAGTTAATCCGGAAGTTTCTTCTGTAAGAGATGCAGACAGAATTATAGGATTACTTGAATCAATGGAAAAAAGAGATATGAAATTAATTATAAATAGGATAAGATTACATCAAGTTAAAAAAGGAGAGATGTTATCTGTAGAAGATATAGAAGAGATTTTACAAATACCTAAGATAGGAATAATCCCTGATGAAGAAAAATTAGTAGATTTTACAAATAAAGGAGAACCTATTGTTCTTTCGGAAGAATATTCAGCCTCCAAAGCATTAAGAAACATAGCAAAAAGATTGGAAGGTTTTGATGTTCCATTTACAGAGTTAGAAGAGAAAAAAGGATTTTTAAGTAGATTATTCGGGAGGTAAAAATGTCTTTTTTTGATATCTTTAAAAGAAAAGATTCTGCGAATAAGGCAAAAGAAAGATTAATGATGGTTTTATCTTACGAAAGGAAGGGATTACCACCGAATTTTGCAGAAATCTTACAACAGGATTTAATTCAGGTTTTTTCTAAATATCCCCAATTTAATGCAAAGGATATAGAAGTGGAAGTTAAATCGGAAAATAATAGAGATGAACTTTGGATAAGTGTTCCTTTTGCAAATGGAAAATAAAATGAGTTTAACAATAGCTGTTCCAAAAGGAAGATTATTTGAGCAAACCTTAGATTTATTTGAAAAAGCTGGATTAATAACAGAAAAAATAGATACAAATACAAGAAAATTAATAATTTCCGGAAATGATTATAACTTTTTAATGGTAAGAGCAAAAGATGTTCCTGTTTATGTAAATCAAGCAGTAGCAGATATAGGTATAGCCGGTGATGATGTTCTACTTGAGATAGATTTTGATTTATATAAGCCGGTAGATTTAGGGATAGGTTATTGTAATATAGTGGTGGCAGGAAAACCTGAAAGTAGAGATTTATATTTTTCCAATCCTTCTACATTAAAAATAGCAACGAAATATCCAAAAATTGCTCATAAATTTTTTTCCGAAAAAGGAATAAAAATTCAGATATTTGAGCTTTATGGCTCTGTTGAATTGGCTCCATTAGTTGAAATGGCAGATTTTATAGTAGATATTGTAGAAACAGGAAGGACACTCAAAGAAAATGGTTTAGTTGTAATAGATAACATAAGACCTTCAACGGCAAAACTGATTGTAAATAGAGTAAGTTATAAAACCAAAAGAAAAGAGATTTTAAATCTTATTGAAAAATTAGAAAATTATCTGGAGGCTCTTTATGATTGATTTTCCACTTAAAGCTATAATACTTGCAGCCGGAAAAGGAACAAGATTTAAATCTAAAAAGCCTAAGGTATTACATACAATCCTTGGAAAACCAATGATAGATTATGTTTTATTTTCTGTAAGATGGATAAATCCTGACCAGATAATAGTTGTTGTCGGGCATCAAAAAGAGCAGTTAAAGGAGCATATAAATTGTGATAAATGCAAAATAGTTGAGCAGGAAGAACAGCTTGGCACTGCCCATGCAGTAAAGATAACAAAATATCTTTGGGAAGATTTTGATGGATATTTACTTATAATAAGTGGAGATACGCCACTTATAAAAGGAGAAACCCTTTCCAATGCAGGAGAGTATCTAAAAGCTCTTGTTAGATATGAAGGAGCTAATTTAGCTAACTTTAGAAAAGGTTATAGAAATGAAAAAATTGCCGGAGTTGTCTTAACTGCAAGAGTTCCAAATCCTTATGGATATGGCAGAATAATAAAAGATGTAAACCATAGAGTTTTAAAAATAGTTGAAGAAAAAGATGCAACTTTTGAAGAAAAAAGTATAAATGAAGTAAATTCCGGTATATATTTCTTTTATGCACCTTATATAAAGGATTTAATAGAGAAAATATCCAATGAAAATGCACAAAAAGAGTATTATTTAACAGATTTGATAGAGTTATTAAATAAAGAAGGAAAAGAAGTTTATGCCCTTGAAATTCCTGATTATAGAGAAATACTTGGAGTAAATGATAGATTACAGCTTGCAGAAGTAGAAAATATACTACGAAGAAATTATATATATTTTTGGGCAATAAATGGCACAACATTCCATAATCCTGATTCAATCTGGATAGAGTTTGATGTAGATTTATCACCAGATGTTGAAATTTTCCAAAATGTTATATTATCAGGAAAAACCCAAATTGGTGAAGGAACTATTATAGGAGCAAATTCTGTAATAAAAAATTCAAAAATAGGAAAAAATGTAGTTATAAAAGAAAATTGTGTAATAGAAGATTCCATCATAGAAGATAATGCAGTTATTGGACCATTTGCAAGAATTAGAGAAAATTCTGTAATAAAATCCGGTGCAGTTATTGGTAATTTTGTAGAGGTAAAAAATTCCGAAATTGGAGAAAAAACAAATGCAAGACATCTATCTTATCTTGGAGATGCTCAGATAGGAAAAGAGGTAAATATTGGTGCAGGCACAATAACTTGCAATTATGATGGCTTTAGAAAACATAAAACTGTAATAAAAAATAGAGCATTTATCGGAAGTGATACAATGCTTGTAGCTCCTATAACAATTGGTGAAGAAGCAATAACCGGCTCAGGCTCGGTTATAACAAAAGATGTGCCGGATAAAGCCCTTGCAATAGAAAGAACCCAGCAAAAAATAATAGAAAATTATGCAGAAATAAGAAAAAAAAGAAAAGAGGGAAAAAATGAGTAGATTTTTTAAATTATTGCTGTTATTAATCATACTATCTTACCTATCTTCCTGTGGTGGAAAAAAATATAAACCTTTATCTAAACCAACAAAAGAAGAAGAAACGATAAAGATAGAAGATGCCCAGCTTGCAGATAAAGTTGTTTTAGTTGTAAATTCAGAACCAGTTTTATTATCAGATATAGAATTTGCAAAAACATGGTTTAATGAAAAAGATACAAAAAAGGCTACCAATAGATTAATAGATGAGATTTTATTATCCCAAGAAGCAAGAAAAATAGGCATCTCTGTATCTCCACAAGAAATAGATGAAGCTATCCTTAGAATAGCAAAAGCAAATAATATAAATAATTTAGAAGAGTTTAAAAAAGGTTTAGAAAAACAGGGAGTATCATACAGAAAATTAAGGGATTTTATACAAAGGGATATACAGGTAGCAAAATTTATGCAGTTTTATCTTAGACCACAGCTTTCTAAAAATGTTTTAGAAGGAAAACAGGATTTAGTAAGAAAGATAGATATGATTTATATAGATAAATCAGATGAGAAATATAAAGAAAAACTACAAAAATTAAAAGATTTAAATAAAGAAAATTTTGCAGAAATAGCAAAAACAATCTCTGATTATAAAGATATCTCTATGGAAGTAAAGAAAGGAGATATGATACCTCAGTTAGATGAAGAAATTTTTAAGCATAAAGTAGGAGATATATTTAAGGTAGAAACAGATAAAGCTATTTATTATGTGTATATTAAAGGCGAAGAGAAGAAATTTGTGCCGGATTTTGAGATGAAAAAAGAAGATATGGAAAAATTTGAAAAAGATTTTGATATTTATATAAAAAAACTTAGAGAAAAAGCAACTATTATGTATTTAGATGAAAGCTTAAAGTAAGGGGCAAAAATGATAAGAGAATATATAAAAATGCTTACCGAAAGGGTTAATTTATCTGAAAATCAGATGAAGGATTTATTTAATATATTAATGAGTGGAAATGCTACCGATGCACAGATAGGAGCAGTATTAACTGCATTGAAGATGAAAGGAGAAACAGAAGAAGAAATATCTGCTGCTGCAAAGATTATGAGGGAAAAATCTATTCCTATCCCTATAAAATCAAAAGAAAAAGTTATAGATACTGCCGGTACCGGTGGAGACCAACTTGGGACATTTAATGTATCAACAATAGCCGGATTTGTTATAGCAGGTGCAGGAGCAAAAGTTGCAAAACATGGAAATAGGTCAATATCTTCAAAATGTGGTAGTGCAGATTTAATAGAAGCCCTTGGTATAAAATTAGAACAAACACCGGAGCAAGTAGCTTATGCAATACAAAATATAGGATTTGGATTTATATTTGCCCCATTGTTTCATCCGGCTATGAAAAATGTTATAAAACAAAGAAGAGAAATAGGAATAAAAACAATATTTAATATCCTCGGACCATTATCTAATCCAGCAAAAGCAGAATACCAAATTATCGGTGTATTTGATAAAAATTTAGTTCCATTAATAGCAAGAGTCCTAATAATGATAGGTATAAAAAAAGCTTATGTTGTCCATGGATTAGAAGGATTAGATGAAATATCAATAACAGCACCTACATTAGTAGCAAAAGTAGAAAATAATGAGATAGAGATAAAAGAGATAAAACCGGAAGATTTTGGTTTAAAAAGAGCTTCCATACAAGATATAAAAGGAGCAGATATAGAAAAAAATAAAGAGATAGCATTATCAATTTTAAAAGGAGAAGATTACTCACCAAAAGTTGATTTTGTAGCTTTAAATTCTGCTTTTGCCATTGAAGCAGTAGGAGTTGTTAATTCTATAAAAGAAGGAATAGAGCTATCTAAGGAAGTTATATATTCTAAAAGAGCTTATGAAATTGTTGAAAAACTAAGAGATTTCACAAATGCATCTTAAAAAGATAATTGAGATAACAGAAGGAAAACCACTTACAGATATAGAAGATATAAATATAGAAAATTTCGTTATTGATAGCAGAGAGGTAAAAGAAGGGGATTTTTTTGTTCCGATTAATAAGGGTCATTTTTTCATTGAAGATGCATTAAAAAATGGAGCAGTTTCCCATTTTACGGAAAATAAAGATTTAAGATATAAAAACAGCATATATATTACAAATTCCATAGAAGCATTAAAAAAAATAGGAATATATAAAAGAAAATCTTTAAAAGCTACCATAGGAATAACCGGAACAAGTGGAAAAACCACAACAAAAGAGCTTTTACATTTCGTATTAAAAAATATATATAACAGCTATGCAACAAAAGGAAATTATAATAATGAGATAGGAGTTCCACTGACCCTTGCAAATATTCCGGATAACACGGAGATAGGCATATTTGAGATGGGAGCTTCTAAGATAGGAGATATAGAATATTTAAATAATATTGTTAATCAAGATATTGGAGTTCTTGTATCTGTTGGATATGGACATGTTGAAAAATTCGGTAGTTTTGAAAATGTTATAAAAGGAAAAGGAGAGATATTTAATAATACAAAATATCAGATATTACCTTATGATTTGGTTAAATTTTATAATGATAAATTAAAAAATTATATAACCTTTGGAGAAGAGGGAGATATAAAAGTCAGAACCTTAGATATAACAGAAAAAGGAACAACCGGTATTATAAAATACAAAAATCAAGAAATAATTTTAACAATTCCGGTTTATAACAAAGCATTATTTCATAATATAGGAGCCGTATCTGCAGTTTTATATGCCTTGGATTTAGACCCTATAAAAAATCTTAAATACCTAAAAGATTTTAAAGCCGTATCAAAAAGAGGAGAAATATATAAATTAAATAATCTCACCATAATAGATGATAGCTATAATGCAAATCCTTTATCTGTAAAAAATGCAATTGATACATTATCAAAAATGAAAAATAAAAAAATCTTCGTATTCGGAGATATGCTTGAACTTGGAGAAGAATCAGAAAAATTACATAAAGAGATAGGAGAGTATATATTAGACTCAAACATTGATATGGTTTTACTATACGGCAAAGAAGTTATCCATACTTATGAAATTTTAAAAGGAAAAATTGATGTTTGGATATTTGATAATAAAAAAGATATTGCAGAGTTTATAAAAAATATAAAAGAAGAGGCTACAATTTTAGTTAAAGCATCAAGAGGCATGAAGATGGAAGAGATTATAGAGAAATTGCTATAATCTCATTCCACTGTCACTGTTTTTGCTAAATTTCTTGGTTGGTCAACATCTTTTCCAAGGATTGTTGCTATATGATAAGCCAAAAGTTGTAAAGGAATTGCTGTCAAAATCGGATATAAATTTTCGTTTGTTTCTTCAATTTCTATAAAATCGTCTGAAATTTCTATCACTTCTTTATTCCCTTTTGTAATAAGAGATATAACCTTTCCTTTTCTTGCTTTAACTTCCTGAATGTTAGAAAGCATTTTTTCATATAGATTATCTTTTGGTATTATTGATACTACCGGCATATTTTCATCAATTAATGCAATTGGTCCATGTTTCATTTCACCTGCCGGATAACCTTCTGCATGAATATATGAAATCTCTTTTAATTTTAAAGCACCTTCTAATGCTATTGGATAATTTAATCCCCTTCCAAGGAATAGAAAATCTTTTGCATTGTGATATTTAAATGCTATATCTTCAGTTTTTTTATCTATATCTTTTAATTCTCTTTCTATAATAGAAGGTAGTTTTATTAAATCGTGGTAAAAATCTTCAAAATATTTTTCAGAAATCAGATTCTTAGAAAGGGCAGATTTTAAACTAAATAATAATAATGTTATCAGCTGTGCTGTAAATGTTTTAGTTGCTGCTACTCCTATCTCAGGTCCGCAATATGTATAAAGAACATAATCACTTTCCCTTGATAAAGAGCTACCAACAACATTAACAATAGAAAGTAATTTTGCACCTTTCTTTTTTGCTTCAAGGACGGCAAATCTTGTATCTGCAGTTTCTCCAGATTGGCTTATTGCTATAACTAAGGTTTTATCATCTATAACTAAATCCCTATATCTATATTCAGAGGCATAATCAACAATTACCGGAATTTTTGCAAATTTCTCTATCCAAAATTTACCTACCAATCCTGCATGGTATGATGTTCCACAAGCAACAATATGTATAATCTGTATATCTTTAATCTTTTCATATAATTCTTTATTTTCTTGGGAGAGAAAGCCCGTAATTGTATCTGTAATTGTTCTTGGCTGTTCATAAATCTCTTTTAGCATAAAATGCTTATAACCGGCTTTTTCAGCAACAGAAATATCCCAATTTACCTTAAAAGGTTTTTTTTCTACTTTTTCTCCGTGTATGTTGTAAATCTGAATATTATCTTTTGTAATAACTGCAATTTCATCGTCATCAAGGGTTATAAATTTTTTTGTATATTCTAAAACAGCCGGAATATCGGATGCTATAAAGTTTTCATTTTCTCCAACACCTATTATTAAAGGGCTTCCTTTTCTTACAGCAATAATTTTATCCGGTTCTATTGTAGATATGATACCAAGAGCATAAGCTCCTTTTAATTTTTTTACAACATTTAATGCAATTTGTAGAAGAGATTTATCAGGATTATTTTTATATTCATCTTCTATTAAATGGGCTATTACTTCTGTATCTGTTTGGGATTTAAATTGATAACCTTTTTTTATAAGCTCTTCTTTTAAATAGGCATAATTTTCTATTATACCGTTATGAACTAATGTAATTATATCTGATTGGCTTATATGGGGATGGGCATTTTCAACTGTTGGTTCTCCATGGGTTGCCCATCTTGTATGTCCTATACCTATATGTCCCTCTATATTTTTTCCCCATAAATGTTCCTGTAAGTCTTTTATTTTTCCTACTTTTTTTTCTATAATAAATTTATTATTTAATCTATCTAATACAGCAATACCGGCAGAATCATATCCCCTATATTCAAGTCTTTGTAAACCGTATAATAAAACCGGCACTGCATTTCTATATCCTACATAACCGATTATTCCGCACATTTTAAATTTCTCCTCTTGCTTTGTTTATTATAGATTTCATCTCTTTTACAGCATTATAAAGTCCCATAAATATAGAGTTAGCAATTATGGAATGTCCTATATTTAGTTCTTCTATCTCTTTTATTTTTGCTACTTCATACACATTTTGATAATTTAATCCATGTCCGGCAAATACTAATATTCCTTTTTGGGAAGCATATTTTGCAGCTTCTTTTAATCTGTTTAATTCTTTTTGTATTTGGGAGCCATAAGCATTTGCGTATTCTCCTGTATGCAGTTCTATTGCATCTGCTCCAACTTCAATAGAAGCATCTATCTGCTCAAAATCCGGGTCCATAAATAAACTAACCCTGATAGAGCTTTCTTTTAATCTTTTTATAAAATCTTTTAAAAGATTTTTATGAGAAATAATATCTAAACCACCTTCTGTCGTTATTTCTTCTCTTTTTTCCGGAACAAGGGTTACTGTATTTGGTAGAACTTCCAAAGCAATGTTAAGCATCTCTTCTGTTGGAGCCATTTCAAGATTTATTGGAACTGTTATATTTTTTTCATTAAACTCACATTTTAATCTAAATAAATCTTCATCCTGAATATGTCTTCTATCTTCTCTTAAATGTAATGTTATCTGGTCTGCTCCGGCTTCTATTGCTATCAAAGCTCCTTTTATAGGGTCTGGTTCAAATGTCTTCCTTGCCTGCCTTAATGTGGCTATATGGTCTATATTTACTCCAAGTCTCACTTTGCAATCTCCATTAACTAAAGTTTAATATATTTTAATACGAAAAGATAAAAAAGTGGAAATTAAATAAAGAGGTAAGATGCAAGTGTTATATAGATTGCTGTTTGTATTACTTTTTTTCTCTATAAGTTATGCTTTTGATATAAGAACAGGAAATTATGATAACTATTTTAGGTTAGTTATTGAGCCGGATGATAAAGGTTATCAACTTTTAAAATGTGAAGAAAAAAATTTGATTATAAGAGTTTCATCAAATCCCCAGACATTTTTAAAGAAAAATTTAAAACTTAATCTAAAATATATAGATGCAGTTGAGATATTTCAAAACAGCTATAAAAATGAATCCATTATAATTATCTCTTTAAAGGAGAAAATAACCCCTAAAATATTTACCTTAGATAAGCCATATAGGGTTGTGGTTGATTTTTACTTGAATAATGAAAATATAGCAAAAAAGGAAAATAAAGAAAAACCAAACAAAACTGATGATAAAGAAGATATTGTTTTATCAATGCTAGCTTCTGCCATATCTAATAAATCGGATTTAGATGATGATATGGATTTACCTAAGGAGAAAAAATTTAAAGGGAAAAAGAAAGTTATAGTTATTGACCCGGGACATGGCGGAAAAGATGCCGGAGCAACAGCTAACGGATTGGTTGAAAAAGATATAAATCTTAAAGTAGCAAAAATGCTAAAAAATTATCTTGAAAAAGATGGAAGATTTACAGTATATTTAACAAGGGAAGATGATACTTTTATTCCTTTATATGATAGAACTGTTTTTGCTATAGAAAAAAAGGCAGATTTATTTGTAAGTATTCATACAAATGCATCGGAAAATACGGCTTTATCCGGAACTTATATATACACACTTAATTTAAGAGGAGCCCAATCTAAATTAGCTAAAATGGTTGAGGAAAGAGAAAATAAAGCAGTTCTTGATATAGTAAAAGTCAGTGCTAACCCTACTGTAAATAAAATTGTAGCAGATTTATCTATCAGTAATACAATGACAGAAGGTTTAAATCTTGCAAAGACCTTAGAAAAATATCTACGTGCAGAAACAAATTTTAAAAGAATAGATAGTGCAAATTTTGCTGTTTTAAAAACCCCCGGAATACCATCTGTTTTAGTTGAAATTGCATTTTTAACTAATCCAAAAGATGCAGAAAAATTAAAAGATGAAGAATTTTTAAGAAATTTCTCAAAAAATCTTTATAAAGGTATAGCCAGCTATTTCTTTAGTTATAAAAATTATGTTTTCAAAGGGAGCAACATAAATTGATTTTAGCAATAGATATAGGTAATACAACTGTTGAGATAGGATTTGTAGAAGAAAATTTTATAAAAAGTTATAAATTATCTTCCGATTTAAGTAAAACCATTGATGACTGGTTTTTAGATTTTATCTTGATTAAAAATATTGAGAAAAATGAAGTTAAAGCAGGATTTATATCTTCTGTTGTTCCTAATTTAACGGAAAAAATAAAAAATGCAATAAAGAAAAGTTTTAATATAAATATTTACACAGTAGGAGAAGATATACAAGTTCCTATAAAAATAAATTATGAAAAACCGGAAGAAGTAGGCATAGATAGGGTTTTAAATGCTTATGCCGGTATAAATATATCAGAGCCACCATTAATAATAATAGACCTTGGAACAGCAATAACATTTGATATTGTAAATGAAAAAGGAGAGTATGAAGGTGGTGCAATATTCCCCGGTATGGAAAGTAGCATATTCGCATTATTTTCAAAAACTGCAAAACTTCCGAAAGTGGATATTAAAATAACAGAAGATATTATAGGAAAAACAACAGTAAAAAGTATCCAATCCGGCATATATTTTGGTTATGTATCCCTAATAGATGGAATGATAGAAAAATTTCAAAAAAAGTTAAATAACAAAGCTTCTGTAATTCTAACCGGTGGTCATAGTGAAATAATATCTTCCGGTTTAAGCCATAAACATATTTTGGAAAAAAATCTATCTCTCATAGGTATTAAATTGCTATCAAAATCGGTGAAATTACTATAAGATTATCTCTTCTTCCTGAAATCTATCTCCTTCTAAATACCAGCTCTGTATAGAATTTATTTTATCTTTACTGGCTGATATTATAATATAAGATAAATCCGGCTGGGCAAACATTAAATCTGTTTGGGAAGGTCTTGAAGGATGGTCAGGATGCGAATGATATATCCCTACTATTAGTAAATTTTTCTCTTCTGCAAAATTTTCTACTTTTAGATAATCTCTCGGAGATATTTCAAATCTATCATTTGCCCTTTCTTTATTTTGATTTTCTACCTGATAAGATAAAATAACTTCTCTTAAATTGTTTTGATAATCTATATTCCCTATTAAAAATCCGCATATCTCAAAAGGATACCCTTTCTTAGCTTCTTCTTTTATCTTTTCTAAAATTTCCTTTCTAATTTTAAGCATCTTTTTAACTTCCTTTCATATCCAAATTTTTCTTTTTTAGCTTACTTTCATGTTCGCATTTTCTTTTTTTTAGCTTCTTTTCATATCCACATTTTTCTTCAGAAATAAATGTTTTATCATAAGATTTTTTTATAATTTCTCTCCAACCTTTTAATTTAGATATCCATAAACTTTCTTCCGGTATTTCTGAGATTTCATCTGATGGAGCTGTTATCTCATTAGATTTTAAAAAAGGAATAAATTTACCATCTTTCTTTATACCAAAAACAACATACAATCTTTTAAACGGAGCATGATAATTTATATAATATTTACCCCAATTTATATCTATATCAATATCTAATATCTCTTCATTTTCAACAAACAGCTTTAGAGCAAAGTTTTCATTTTTATATCTGTCTTCAACTTCAAAATAACAAAAATGCTTAGAAGGATTTACAGGTAATAAAACAATCCTATTTATATTATAATTTTCCGGTATCTGATAATCTTCTTTTATAAAACTTTCTTTTGCCACTTCGTCCGATATATACCCAATATGAGATGAAACTTTATCTTCTTTTAAACTTTCTTTGATTAGCTTAATTTTTGATTTTATCTTCTTTTTCTTTTCTTTTATTTCCATTTTTTCCATAAACGTTTTACCGCACATTTTACATTTATATCTCTGTTTTCCTCTTTGTTTCCCGTATTTAACAATTTTATCCGAAAAACATTTTGGACAAAATAGGTTTGTTTCCATAGCCTTATGCCTCCCTTATCCATAAATTAGATTCTGATAAAGTCTTATATAAGATGATGCAGTTTTTTCTAAGGAGAAATCAAGTTGCATAACTTCTTTTATTAATTTTTTCATTCTTTCTTTATCATTATAAAGTAAAATAGCCCTATCAACAGCATTTATAAAATCAGATAGATTTTCAAATAAGATACCATAGCCGTTTGGCTCTGATATATCTATAATTGTATCTGCAAGACCTCCTGTTTTATGGGCTACTACCAATGTCCCATATCTCATAGCTATCATCTGGTTTAAACCGCAAGGTTCAAATAAAGAAGGCATAAGAAGGAAATCTGCCGAAGCATACATCTTCCTACTAAGTGGTTCATCATATCCAACTTCTATATAAATATTTGGATATTTACTGATTATAGAACTGAAAAAATCGTTATATCCTTTATCTCCGGAACCAAGTATTGCAAGATTAATATTTCTTGAAGCTAAATTCTCTATATTCTCTATTATTAAATCAACACCTTTTTGTTTTGCAAATCTTCCGATAAATATAAATAAAGGTTTATTTTCATCTTTTAGATTATATTCTTTTAAAAATTCTTTTTTGTTTAAAGGTTTATATTGTTCAAAAGTTCTCCAGCAATATTTATGATATATATATTCATCCGTTTCCGGATTCCAGACATCATAATCAATACCATTTATGATGCCAAATAATTTATAAGAATATTTTCTTAAAACACCATCAAGACCATATCCGTATTCCGGTGTCAATATTTCTTTTGCATAAGTTGGACTTACGGTAGTTATAATATCACTAAAAACAATACCACCTTTTAGAAAATTTACTTTATCCCAAAATTCAAGGGCTTCCATATGAAACAGATGCCATCCAAGATTTAACCTTTCTATTGTAAATTTATCAAATATTCCTTGATATGCTAAATTATGTATTGTTAATATAGTTTTGGATTTCACATCAGGATATTTTTCTTTAAGATAAACAGCTAATAAAGAAGTTTGCCAATCATGTATATGAAATATATCAATACTTATATTTTCAGATTTTACAAATTCAAGAACTGCAAGATTAAATGCTCCAAATCTAATATCATTATCAGGATAATCTCCTTCAGGAGTAGAATATAGAAAATCTCTTCCAAATAGCTCATCATTTTTAAAGAAAAAATATGTTGCGTGGTCTGTATATTTATAAATCTCAAAAATATATTCCCTATTATTCAGATATACTTTTATATATTTATCTATGGATTTTATACCAAATTTTTCTTTATCAACCGATTTATAAAGGGGCATAAATGCAAATGTTCTTATACCTTTGTTTGCTATCTCTTTTGTTAATGCCCCTGTCATATCTGCAAGACCACCGGTTTTTGCAAATGGATATATCTCACTTGCCACAATAGCAACTTTCATTTTATATAACCTCCCTTAAAAACTTAGCCGCATCTTCCGGAATTGTCGGGTTTATATAAATATCAGTCCCAAGCTCAAAACCTGCAAGGGTAGTTATTCTTGGTAATATTTCTATAAACCAATGATAAAATCTATCTATACCATTATAATAAAGTGGTTTTGCAGGATAATCCCTTATCGGTGGAGATGTATGAAGTATCATATTAAAAGGTGGATTTACAAGGGCTTTATGTAATTTTTTTATTACTACTTGGGATATTTCTGATAATTTTAATAACTGATTTTCATCTATCATAGAAAAATCATGGGAATGATATTTTGGGGCAATTCTTACCTCAAAAGGATATAAACTTGCATAAGGACAATAGGCTATAAATAAATCATTTTCATAAACAACTCTATTATATGATTTAATTTCTTCTTTTATCTCATCACATAAAAGACATCTTTCTTTTTCTTGAAAATAAATTCTGGATTGATTTATCTGTGTATCAGGAAGTGTAGGAATGATTGGAGTGGCTATTAGTTGTGAATGGGAATGAACGAGGGATTTTCCGGCTTCTTTCCCGTGATTTTTAAATATATGGACATATTTTATTCTAATATCCTGATATAAAGCCCTCATTCTTTCCCTAAAAGTAAAATACATATTTTTGTATTCTTCTATACTAAAATCTTGAATATGCTTAAAATGCTCCGGTGTTTCTATTATTACTTCATGGGCTCCAAATCCACCATATTTATCATATATTCCTTCTGACTCAGGTAAATTACTATTTTCTATTCTTAAAGCCGGATATTTATTTGGAACTACCCTTACCTTCCAACCGGGAGTATTAGGTAAAGAACCATCAGGTCTTATCGCAAAAATTTCAGGTGGAGTTTTATCTTCATTTCCATATTCAAAAGGACATTTTGATACATCAGAACTTTCTTCATAAACAGAAACAGGATAATCATGAGGTCTTCTTGACCTTTCAATAGATATAATCACCCATTTGTTTTTAAGCCTGTTATACCTAATTTCAGACATCTTATAACCTCTCTTATATAATTTTTAAATTTAAAGATAAATTTTGTATATTGCAAATAAAACCAATAGATAATCCTTGATTAATTGTATCTATGCCTTTTTCTGATTGGGTTATTGTATTTATAGGATATACAAAAATTTTCATATCTTTATCAAAAGAAAATATTATCTCTTTTTTTGTATAACTATCATAAATTTTAAACTCTTTTGAAAAATCTTCAAAAAATATATCTTCTCTACCCTGTATTGTTATATCTTGTAGATTTGCAAAATGAAAATTAAATTCAACTAAATATAATAAATCTGCTTTTATATCAAAATTAATATCTGCTTTTATGCTGCTATCTTCAACTACAATATTTTTTTCTATATATGCTGGTAATATAGAATCACCAATATATATATTTCCTTTTCTGTAAAGGGCAAATTTATTGTTTGAAAAATCTTTTATCTCAAAAGTTTCTTTTGTGAAATCTGAATACTCTTTAAAACTGCATCTATAAAAGCTATTTAGATTTATACTGTTATCAACTATATGGTCTATAAATGAGTTTTTATCATACCAATCATAAATAAGTAAATCTTTTAATTTTTCAATATCTTGTGATAAATCTATTTCATGAATTGTAGATATTCCTTTTGTTTCTTTTTCTTCTTTTTTAATAAAAAATAATTGATGGTATCCTTCTTTTCTTCTTGTTAATGTATTTTGAAAGTTAAACTCAACATCTTTTAAAGATAGTTCTGTTAATTGTCCGCCTTTTGTATCAAATATTGTTATTATTTTTTCATTATTTATTTTTATTTCTTCATATCCATCAAAATTTATATCTTCTATTTTTGTTTCTGTATTTTCTTTATCCGCTTGGATTATATATCTATAAGCATTATCTCTTAGATTTGGAAGATATAAACCTCCAAATATTCCGTGCCAATATACATCATTGCATTGGGCTTTCATTATTGCTTCTTCATTTTTGCTATATTTTGCTACTTCAAGCATTCTTTTGTGTAATCTATTACTTTCCGGATATTTTACAAAGAAATTTTTCCATATATTTCCTTTTACATATTTTTCAAATCTTTCTTCTCCTATGATTTCTTTCAAAGAGAGTATCTCAATATAATCATCTGCAAAACAGCTCCATTCTCCCATTTCTTGATAAGATGTGATAGGTAAATATGCAATTCCTTCCGGTTTATGATTATCTGAATACTCTTTAAATAAAGATGTTTTGATATTTTTTGAGGATAAAACAGCATTTATAAAATCTTCAAGCCATCTATTTTCATAAACCCACCAATAAGTGTTAGGCCATATACCGAATTTTTCACCATCATCAAATATAATTCCGGCTTTATTTTCTTTAATACTGCTTAAATAATTTATAACATCATCTATGGGCTTAAATGGTATTATATACCTGAGGGTTTTGTCTATCGGGAATAATTTTATTTTATATCCATCTACTTCTGTATTGTAAAATCCATAAAGATTTTCTTTTTTAAATCCGGAAGAGAGAAAATGATAATCATCTACCACAACATACTCTATTCCCATTTCTACCAAATCCGGAACTATATTATCACTCCATACCCTTTCAGTTAGCCAAACTCCGGTTGGTGTTTGCCCGAAATTTTCCTTTATAAATCTGTTTAATTTTTCTATCTGTTTTTTTCTATAATCAGATGGTATAGATGCAAGAACCGGCTCATAATATCCACTTGTAAAAAACTCTATCTGCCCATTATCAGCTGATTTTTTCATCATTTCAAATAATTCTTCATCTTTATATTTTATATATTCCAAAAGCCAACCACTATAATGGACAGAAAATTTAAAATCTTTATATCCTGATATCACTTTGAAAAATGGTTTATAAGCTTTATTTATAGCTTCATCTACAACATTGTGAAAATTATCAACCGGCTGGTGGCAATGTATCCCAAAAAGTAATTCCACAATCTCTCCCTTTTGTTATAAAATTTTGATAAAATTATATCATAGGTGATAATAATGGAAGAGAAATTAGCTCAGAAACTAATAAAAGAGTTTGATATAAACAGCTTTAAGCCGGTTGTTTTGTTATATGGTCAAGAAGAATATTTAAAAAGATTGATTATTGATAAATTTAAAGAAAAAGAAGACAGCTATCTTTTTTGGGGTGATGAGGTAGATGATTATCAGATTTACGATAAATTATCTTCTTCCGGATTATTTTCTACCGGAAATACGGTTATCTTAATTGATATAGATGTATTTTTTAGTAAATTATCCAAAGAAAAACAAAATAATTTTCTACATTTTTTAAAAAATATAAAACTTCCAAACAGATTAATCCTAACTTCCAATAAAGAAAAATTAACCGAAAAAGAACCTTATAAAACAATTATAACTATTGCAGATATAATATCAAGCAAGCCTCTCACTCCTTCTGCTTTTGAAAGTTCAATAAAAAATAAAATAACAAGAGAAGGAAAAAAAATAGATGATGAAACCTTAAAATATTTAGTTTCAAAATTAGATAATGATTTATATTATGCAAAGCATGAAATTGAAAAATTAATTTTATATTGTGCAGATAAAGAAGAAATAACAAAGGAAGATATAGATAAAATCATTGTTCCAAAATTTCAAGAAAATGTTTTTGTGTTCTTAGATAAATTTTTTGCAAAAGATAAACAGGCAGTTTTAATGTATAAAAATTTATTGCAAACTTCCCATCCTTTTGAACTTCAATCACTTATACTTAATTATTTGAATAAATTATTAATCTACAAAACATTGCAAAATATAAAACCACCGGAAGAGATATTTAAACAGCTAAATATTACCCACCCATTCCAAAAAAGCTCTATCCAAAAATTATCAAAAAATGTATCTACTCAGGATTTAATAAATGCAGTAAAATCTTTATATAAAACAGAAATCAGCCAAAAAGTATTTTACGAAGACCCGGAAAAACAATCAATTTTATTTGTATCAAAATTTATCCTCGGAAAAGGTTAAATTTAAATCATGTGGATAAGGCTCAAAATATTTTTGAACCATAAGATACTCATTCTCAAATCTAAATGCAAATCCCTTGATATACTCAATAACCACCGAAATATCTATTTTTTTATTTATTGCTTTTTCAAATAAATTTTGGATATATTCTTTTTCTTTCTTAGAAAGATTTTTAGAAAAATGACCGTATATATGCTGTAAAACATTTATATGAGACCTTACAGATGGGGTTTTATGAAATGATTTTTTAAATATAGTTTCATACTGGATTTTTGTTTCCTCTAAACCTATTTTTTTCCAATTTGCAACAATCTGACCTAATTTTTTAAGATTAGTTTGATGATAAAGCATTAGGAGATATTTATATCTTTTATGGAAATCTATAAGTTGGTTTATATCTTTTGTATTTTGCAATGTGTATCTTAAATCTGAAAAAGAAAATATCTTAACTAAAAAATTTCTTCTTATGTTGTTATCTTTTAATCTTCCTTCATCTTCCACCGGAATATCCGGAAAATTTTCTATAACTTTTTGGGCAAATAATCCGTTTGTTTTTCCAACAGCCACTTTATTATTTTGTATATATTTTTTTGCAGATTTTACTCCACAGCTTGGAGATTTAGATTTTAATAAAAATCCATCAATATCTTTCAGATTTTTTAAAAAATCCTGCGAAAATTGTATTATCTGGTCTGTATAATCTTTTTGGGTTTGTGGGTCTATCATTTTTATATCATTATCTTTTTCAATCAATATAACCGGATTTCTCGGAACACCCATTCCTATTGCAACTTCCGGACAAACCGGTATATAATTTACATATTCGGATAGCTTTTTTGCAAATTCATCATTCACAATCCCACCATTATATCTAACCGGCTTTAAATTTATGCATTCACTTATAACAATATTAGGCTTCATTTTTGCTCCTTTTTAAAATGGTTTATTAGTTGCAAGAAAAATTATAAACAAAGATACAAAAATAAGTGGCAAAGTTATTATCATCACAAATTTATCATATTTTTTATAAGCATATATCTTATTTTCACTATTTGGAATATACAGATTAACAAAATAAAAATTTATAATTTCAAGTAAAACCAAAACAGAAAAAACTAAAAAAATCTTTATATTTAGCCAAATAATATTAAAACTAAATTTTAAAAGATGAAGCATCAGAAAGCCCATCATAATTGCAAATAAAAATCCTACAATCTCAATATTAGTCATAATTCTATAAAATTTTCTTATATCTTCATTATAAGCAATCTCTTTTTTCCGGTAAGCAGAATATAGCATAAACAAACCTAAGGAAGATGCAGAAGATGCCCATATCAATATACCTATTATATGTAAAAACTTTATAAAGTTGTAATCCATTTTTTCACATATTTATGTATATCAAATTTTCTTTCTAAGCCTTTATCATTCATATATCTTATTTTTCCGAAAATTTTTCTTTCAGTCCAAGGTCTATCGTGGGTTCCAAAGCACCAAGATATTCCTGCATAGCCATTTGGGTCTCTTCCATCAAGTTCATATTTATCATTTAGATAACAGGCTATATCAAAGGCTTTTTGTGGGTGGTCTGTCCATTCTATTAATTTTTTTGCCCAATACATTCTCATGTAATTATGCATCTTTCCTGTAATTAAAAGCTCTTTTTGTGCTGCATTCCAATATATATCATGGGTTTTTGCATTTTCAAGTATATCTATATCATATATATATTCTCTTTTGTCTGATAAATGCTCTTCCAATGTTTTTTTAGCCCATTCCGGAATACCTTCATAATAGTTGTAAAAAGAGTTATAATAACAAAAATTTCTTGCAAGCTCCCGCCAAACCACAGCTTCATTATAAAATGATTGGATATTTTCATCTTGAAAATCGTAATGCTTTAATATCTCTACCATAATTTTTTGAGAAGAAATCTGACCAAAATGTAGATACGGGCTTAAATTTGATTGATAATCTTTACTTGGGTCTGACCTAAACTCTTTATAGTAGCTTAATTTTCTTTCTATAAAATCTTTTAATCTATTTTCAGCTTCATCAAATCCACCTTTATAATATTTTTCTACAGTAGATATAGATTTATCTATATTCAAAATATCAAGATAGTTTTGTGGCTCTTCAAAATTTAGGCTTTCTAAATCAATTTCTGTTTTTATTTTTGGTTCTAATTTTTGATAATCGTATAAAAATTCAAAGAATAAATTTTCAAGTTTTTTTCTGTATATATAGGCATAAGGAACCATATCTTTTGAAACAACTTCTATCGGAACAATAACATCTGTTTCAACTTCAAAGATTTTAACATCTGATTTTTCTGCTACTTTGTACCTCCAATTTCTTTGGGTTTTAAGATAACTTTTATCAAAAACTATACAAAAAGCATCTTTACTTAAAGACAAACAACCATTTACAAAATCATCTTTTTTTATAACAAAATTTATTCCTCTTTTTTGTATCTGGTTTTTAGTTTTTATAATTCCTTCAAGCATAAATCTGTAATATCTTTGATTAGAATATTTATATTTATCTGTTATAAAAAATGCTACAACTACCGGTTTTGTATACTGATTTGCTATCTGTATGGCAAATTCAAGGGCGTGATTATAATCTTCCCTTTGGGCATTTTCCATACAATATAAAACATATTTTCCGGAAAAATTAAAATCCTTATCATTAAGCTGGTTTATTCTTTCTTTTCTCATATTGTATATTATAAATGCTATTTTTCATAAAATACTATAAATATGTAATTTTTGCATGTAAAATGTTAAATTTTGTTAATTTTATGAAATGTAATTTTTAAGCTATAATCTGCATAAAAGAAGATTTAAAGAATATAAGAAAACATTTAGATTTATAATACAACTTTAAAAGGGAGGTAATAGCCATGAATTTACCAGAACCATTCAGATTTTTGAGAATAGGATGGTGGATAGTCCATCTTATTGGTATTTCAGTGGTGTGTTATATTGGCTATCTCTTGGGAAAAGGTTAAAATTATAATGTTTAATGCCGGCTTTTGCCGGCTATTTTAAAAAAAGGAGCCAGAGATGCAAGTTTTTATAGTTGATGATGAATATATAGCAAGAGAAAGATTAAAAAGATTTTTAAAGGATATAAAAGATGTTGAGGTTGTAGGAGAAGCAGAAACTAAAAAAGAGGCAGTACAGAAAATTATTGAAACTGAACCGGATATAGTTATTCTTGATATAAAACTTCCTGATGGAACCGGTTTAGAAGTAGCAAAAGAGATAATAGAGAAAGGAACTAAACCTTACATAATATTTGCAACTGCTTATGGAGATTATGCCTTAGAAGCATTTAAATTAAATTCTGTGGATTATCTTTTAAAACCTTATGAGTTTGAAGATTTGGAAAAAGCTATTGAAAAAGTTAAAAATTTAGAAGAAAAAGAAAGAAATTTTGTAAATGTGGCAAAAGTTATAGCAACAGACCAAGATTTTTTAATACCTGCAAAAACATTAAATAAGGTAGTATTACTTAGACCGGATGATATTTATTACATAAAAGCAGAGCTATCTGAAACATTAATCAGAACAAAAGATAAAGATTATTTATCTAAAAGAAAGCTATATGAATTTGAAGAGCTTTTATCTCATAAAGGATTTTTTAAAGTTCATAAAAGTTATATTGTAAATCTTACAAAGATTAAAGAGATGAAAATTGTTGAACAATCTAAATTTTTAATATCTTTTAAAGATATACCGGATACAATCAAAACAAGCAGAGAAGGTGCAAAAAAATTAAGAGATTATCTTGATATATAATCAGTAAAATTTTTAGTTTAATTTTCATTCTTCAATCCTTATATTAAAGATACAAAAAATTCCAAAAAGGAGCTTATTATGGTTATCTTTTTAGATTATGCAATCCAAATTTTTTATGTAAAAAATGGAGATTTTTTAGAAATTCGCAATTTAGAAGGTGATAAATTAAAATTTTCATTTATATCTGATAAAGATTTTAGCATAGAGATTAACCCGACAGAGACTTGCAAAACGGGGTTCGTTGCTGATGGATTACTTACTTATAGAACTTCAAGTAAGGTTATAAAAATAAAAGTTGTTGATGCAAAATCAGATATAAAGATAGTTGTCAGAAATACAAACAAATTTAATATAAAAGGGTTTAATCTAAATTAAGATGATTTACGATTATATAATTGTCGGTGGTGGCATTGGTGGTGTTGCTTCTTATATTTTACTGAAAAGTATTGGTAAAAATGTATTACTTTTTGAAAAATTGGATTATCTTGGTGGATGTGCCGGAACATTTGAAAAAGATGGTTATCTATATAATGTAGGTGCTTCTACTCTTGTTGGACTAAAAGATAACATGCCACTTAATATATTACTAAAAATAGCACAAAAAGATAAAAAAGAACTGCCTGTAAAACCGATAGACCCATCAATAATTGTTTTTGTCAAAGATAAAGTTATAAAAAGATATAAAGATAAACAGAAAGCTTTTGAAGAAATAAATAAAAGTTTTTACCATAAAAATAATAAAATTTTGTGGGATAAAATATATAAAACAGCTGATATTAACTGGGAAAATTTATATAAATTAATTCCTTTTAATCCAAATGATAAAATTGATATTGTTAAAAAATTCTTTTTAAATTGTGGATATTTTTGTAAAAATGGATTAAAACTTGTTTTTTCTGCAAAAGATGTTATAAAAAGTTATGTGCCGGATATTTCAAAAGATTATATAGATTTTTTAAATAGTCAGATACTTATGACATCACAGGGATATTGGGATGAAGTTAGTTTTTCCATAGCATCTATGGGACTTACTTATCCAAATCTTGATAATTATTATGTTTTTGGCGGTATAAATCAAATTCTTGAAATTATGGTAAAAGATGAAAAAAATATAAAAAGAAAAGATAAAGTTATAAAAATATCCAAAGATAAAGATATTTTTAAAGTTTTATCAAAATCCGGTGAGTATTACTCAAAAAAGGTTTTATTAAATAAAACAATATGGGATTTTTGTGAAATTTTAGATAATCAATTAAAAGATAGCATCTGTGAAAAAAATATAAAAAAATACAACAAAATATGGTCTTCTGCTACTTTATATTTTAATGTAAAAGATGATAAAAATATTTTAAATGAACATCATTATCAGATAATTCATGAGAAAAATCCTTATACCGGAAGTTATTCATTTTTTCTTTCTGTATCGGACAAAGATGATAATATAATGAATAAAGATGGATTTAGAAGCATAACAATATCAACCCATTGTAAAATAGATTTATGGGAAAATTTAACTGCCGAGGAGTATAAAGAAAAAAAAGAGATGCTTAAAGATTTTATATTGGAAAAATTATATGAAAAACTTCCATTTTTTAAAAATTTAGAGATAAAAAATATTATGGTAGGAACTCCAAGAACATTTAAAAGATATACAGAAAGATATAAGGGAACAGTTGGTGGTATTCCATTATTAATGGAATATACTATGCTAAATTATCCATCTGGAATAACTCCGATAAATGGTTTATATATTGTTGGAGATTCTGTTTTCCCCGGACAGGGATTTCCGGGGGTTATACTTGGAGTTTTTAATATTATCAGCCTTATAGAGAGGGATTTTAGTGAAATATTTTATAAATATATCTTTTAATGATTGGCTTATTGTTTTATTTTTTGGTTTAACATTCGGAGGAATACTTGGAGCATTTATATCAGTATTAATCGGATTATCCGGTTTTTTTTATGGATTTTTGGCAGGTATGATTTTTGGGTTATCAATTTTTATCTACTCTTTTATTTTGATAAATTTTTCAAATAAATATATCTTAACTAAAATAGATGAAAAATATTGGGAGCCTGTTAGCTTATTTTTTTCATTTTCATCTGGTTTCTTAGGAAGTATTACCGGATATTACATAATTTTTTATTTAAATTTAATCCATATAAACTTACCAAAAAATATACTTTATGTTGGATTTTTATTTGTAGGATTTTTGACTGCATTGATAGCAAATCTGCTTTATAAAATAGTAAATTTAAGAAAGATAGAAGCAGAACTTCAAAAATCCCTAATAACATCCAAACTAAAAGCCCTTGAATACCAGATAAATCCGCATTTTTTATTTAATACATTAAACACAATCTTAGAATTAATCCATATAAATCCAAATCTTGCAGAAAAAGCAGTTATATCTCTTTCTAAGTATTTAAGAGAAATAATTGATGAAGAAAGTTTAATCAGTATTGAAAAAGAGATAGAGATAGTAAAACATTATATTTTTATACAAAAATTAAGATTTCCAAATATAAATTTTTATTTTGATATAGATAACTCAGTTTTAAATATTAACATTCCAAAATTATCTATACAGATTCTTGTTGAAAATGCTATAATCCACGGCGTTAAATCAAAAGGAAATATATGGATAGAAGCAAAAAAATCAGATAATAAAGTGGTTATAAAAGTTATTGATGATGGAATATATTTTCAAAAAATAAAAGAAGGGACAGGGCTTTCCAATTTAAGAACAAGATTAAAATTAATGTTAAATGGAGATTTAAAATATTACAGGCAGGATAATAAAACTGTGTTTATAATTGAAATTCCTTTATAATTTTATAAATAGCTACCAATATACCGGAAAATGCATTAAAAAATACAACCGTATATCCGGTTGGAAAATCAAACTGGTAAGATATATAAACAGCAAAGGCATTTATAAAAAATCCTATAATCCATGCATATATAAAAAGATGCTTATTAAAAAGTTTGATAGCAATATAAGCAGGGGCTATTAAGATAGAAAAAACAATCAATACACCGGCAACTTTTACAGAGCTTGCAACTGTAAGAGAAAACAAAACAAAAAAAGCTATATCTTTATTTTTCAGAAAATATAAAGCTATTCCTACAAATATGTATAAAATAGCTACTTTTAAAACCGTATCTAAGGATACAAATAAAATATCGGTAGCCATAAGATTTTGAAAATCTTCCATTCCGTGAGGATATTTTGAAAAGATAATAAAAACGGTAGATATACCAAAAGCATAAATAAGTCCTATAAACGCTTCTATCTCTTTATCAAATTTAGAGGCAAAAGATATAATTAATCCGGTAATTACTGCAAATAAAACAGCTATTGGATACAAAAACTCACCATTAAAAAAATAAAGGGAGACAGCAGCTCCCACCGCTGCCATCTGCCCGACTGCAAGGTCTGTAAATATAATCCCCCTCCGGATTATTTCAACTCCAAAAAATGAATGGATACCAAGCAAAACAATAATCAGTAAAAATGCAGTAAATAAAATATCTATCATTTTGTTAATCTCTCCACAATAATATCAAACAAAGAGAATATATCCTTAGCCTCAGGAATAGCTCCAACATCATGAGGCAATATAATTACAGGAATACCGGTTTTAGAAGATACAAATTTAGCTGCATCTTGGCTATGATAAACGTCTTGAAGAATAAATTTAACATCTTTTGAATTTTCAATAAGATTTTGAAGATGTTTTGAGGTTGGTGGTATTCCAGGAAGTGGTTCTAAGGTTCCGGCTACTATAATTTGGTAATTTGTTAAGAAATAATCATAAAGTCTGTGGTATTCATAAACTTTGGAACCTTTTAAAGATTTCATCTTTTCATCCCATACTTTCTTTTTTTCTGAAAACTGCTTTTTAAAATCATTTAGATTTTGTTTATAAAAGCTACAATTTCCACTATCTATTTCACATAATCTTTGGGTTATTGCATCTGCTAAGATAGGGATATTGTTTGGATTTAGATAAAAATGAGGATTTCCTTCCGGATGTACATCACCACCTGCTCTTGATACATTTTCCGGTTTTTGTATTAGCTCCACAAAATTAGATAAATCTAAAAATCCATTAGTATTTGGATTTATTTTTGGATTATTAGCCTGTCTTATAAGTGGTGGAAGCCATCCAATCTCCAAAGAAGCTCCGTTTATTATAAGCAAATCTGCATCTCTTAATTTTACTATTAAAGATGGCTTTGGTGTAATAAAATGAGGGTCAAGATTTCCATTAGCAAGAGAAATTACATTGGCTTTATCTTTTGCTATTTTTTGAGTAATATCAGCTATATAAGGATAAGTTGTAGCAACTTTTATCTTTGCAAAAGAGAAAGAAAAAATAAATAAAATTAATGGAAATATATATCTAAGCATTTTTCACACCTCCTGTAATTTTTTTAAAATGGATGGGCTCCATGTGCCCCGATTGCCATATTAAATTGTAATATAACTTCATTTATAGTTTTTCTACTGCCTTCAAAAAACTTTGACCTATCTTGATTAAATTGTAATCTTATTTTTGAAAACTCAGTAGGTGAATAATCTATCATAAAAGCATATTTATAAAGATTATCCGGTTGATTTTGATTTATTCCGTTTATATAAACGTCATTTTTATTTAAAAGGTCATATCTAAAACCTGTTCTCCATCTTTGATTAAATCTATACACAATTTGGGAATAAAGTCCGGATTGTTTTTTTTCTAAATGTGGCATTACGAGATTATCATTATCATTATATCCATATCTTGTTCCATCCATATTTCTGTATATATATTCAGATTGCCATGAGATATATCTGTAAGAATCTATATTGTATCTTAATGTTAAATCAGTTCCGTATATCTTTGTTCTGCCGGCAAAAGCATGGGGGTTATCAGCATCTTCTAAATGGTCTATTCTTGTTTTACCTTCTGCATAAGATAATCCAAATAAAGTGGTTAAATTGTCTGTAATATCAAAAGATGTTTTAGCAAATAATGTATAAAGATTTGGTTTTTGAGTATCCGGTACATTGATATTATCGCCACTTCCATCTTTCTTTGTATTTACACTAAATCCTTTTGTGCCAAAGCTTAACTCATTTTCGCCCTGTAATAACTCTGTGCCAATTTGTAGATAAAATGGAGTTGGTGCAACCCAGTTAAGCTGAACTCCTTTTTCAAGTAGGTTATCTGCTCCAAATATTGCATTATAAACAAGTGGTTGGTCTGCAAAATCCCAACTATGTGGATGTTGTTGATTTAACCTTCCAAACGAACTTTTAAATTTACCTATTTTTAATCCAAAAGGTAATGTTTTTGTATTTATATAAGCCTCTTCTATCTCAAAGCTATCTTCCGAAAGGTGGAATATTCCGACTAAATCAAAATAAGGGTCAACCGGTGAAGCTACATAAAGCTCTCCGTAGTTTAGATTAAATCCTCTATCTTTATTTAGGTCTGTTAATCCCTCATTGTCTTCCGGATGGCTATGGACAAAAGCCGGTATTTCAAGGGCTTTATAAGTTTCATCTCTTATATTTCTATTAACATAAGAAAAATCTGCTATAAATGAAATATCCGGCACAAATTTTGCCTGTGAAAAAGGATTAGATAATTTATCAATTTCTGATATTCTTCTTTCTGCTTCCTTTTCTATCTTTGCACTTTTTTCCTGTTTTTCTTCAAGTTGTTGTAATCTTTGTTGTAATTGCTGGATTAGCTCTTTTTGTAATTCAAGTTGCTTCTTTAACTCTTTTATATCTTCTGTTTCAGATGCAAAAGCAACAGAAGTAGATAATAAAGTAGTAATTAATAATTTTTTCATACTCCGATACCTCCTTTTTAAAAATTTTTCAAGCTAAAGTTAAATATATAAAGGAGATACCGGAGGAGCCCTTGGATTAATAGGAATATTTAATATAAGTTGTAATATAGGAGAGTTATAATTATACTCATAAATAGGTTTTTCAACATATATTTTAAAATCATTTATAAGTTCTTCCGGATTATTAGATTGTTGATTTATTGATAGAACACAAACCGGACAATCATAATGGGGCTTTCCATCTTCGTGGTGGTGGGTTATGGTAATAAAATTAGAAAATAAAATAATTACAGAAGATAGAATATACAAAAATCTCTTTGAAAATCTTATTTTGAAGGTTGAAGGATAATTTAATTTTAACATAAACCTTATTATATCATAGGTTTTAACTGCTTAAATTATTTAATAATTTCTCTAAAAAACATAGATTATCATAGATTTCATTTAAAGTTTTTGCTATTTTTGATTTTTCATCTTCATACTCATGGACTATAATATTTCTCAATTCCCTTAATTCAAGCCATTTATTGCTATCTATACTTCTTTAAAATCTCTTCTTGCCTGTTTTTAAACTCATTGTTAGCATCTTCAATAATTTTTGCTAATGAAGTTGTTTTTAATTTTTCAATAATTTCATTTTTTTTATATTGCATTCCTGTTATGTATTCTCCATAGGGGAATTTGCCGATAAGCATATCAGGGTATTCTTCAAACTCATAAAAGTATACACCCCAAAATTCTTCTCCTGTTTCCTCTTCAAATTCCATTGCATCTACAAAGAAATCACATTCAATAACCACATCATCTCCGGAAATTCCTATTTTTTTACCTTTTTTCTCCCATATTTCTTCGTCATATTTTCTGTTTATGTATGTAAGATTCCATTCTTCGGAGATTAAATGCCATTTAAGCAAATCTTCTCTTAATACACTTTCTATTGGTTTTATGACGGGGTATTCTCCTTGTATTGCATAAGCAGGAGTTCTTCCTATTTGGAAGAAATCTACATTTTCAAATACATCTTCTACCTTATATCCGTATTCTGTTATCATCTTTTCAACAAATTTTCCCTGCTCGTCTCCGTATTTTTCTTTTACGGCTAAGATTATTTCTGCAAATGCATCATTATCGTGAATATCTGATGAAGTTATTCCTGCAACTAAAATATTAGCATTGCATTTTTTACATCTATGTTTTCCACCAAATATATCTGCATCTGAAAATCCGGTATAGCAAAACGGACATTTATATCTTTCTTTTACAACGAATTCGTTGATAGACTTTATTACCTCTTCCAGTTCTTCAAGTGTTCCTTCTGCAAAAAACACACCGTAAGGATAAACTCCGATTTTAACCGTATATTCTTTTGTTCTTTTGTTGTAAGATGCATCAAATATTTCTATATCAATGATGTTTGGATATTTTGACACCATTCTTTTTGCAAATTCATTGATTTCTTCCCACCAATTCATCTTAAATATCCTTTTTTTAAATTGATTGTTTTATCTTACCAGATCAATAAATTAAAGTCAATTATAATTAAAGTTGACATCATCAGCCTCTCAATTTTAATAATTTTTTGAGAGCTTGCTTTGCTTTTGAGCTTACGGTTGGATATCTATGCATTGTCAATTTGTGCAAAAGCTCAAGGGCTTCAGGATGACTCATCATTGCAAGGGTATCTACTATCTGCATTAGCACTACAGGATTAGTCTCTTTATTAATCATATTTTCAATATAAGGAATAGCTTCCTTTAAGTTCTTCATACCTATTACATGTAGCACATTCAACTTCATCTCCGTAACAGGATGGTTTAATCCCATAAGCAGTTTACGTTCGTAGGGCATCTGTTGAAAATCTCTCAAGTCATAACCGCAGTAAGGACATATTATGTCATCTTGGGATATAACATTCCAGCATGCAGGACAGAAGTATGTAATCATTGACACCTTTATTAATTATATATTCTAATGGAATGGTTCCCTTTTAAAAAGTTAACATTCTGTGTGTGGAACCTCATTACTTCTAATTATAAGACTTTTCATCAAAATTTCAAATACTCCTACAAAGTGTTTGAAAAATCCAAAGCAATTGATTTTTCTTTATATTATAAATGATAAATCTGGCTAATGTAATCTTGCCATATCTAAATCCTTTAAATCACCTCTATCCATAAATCCAATTTTTAAATAAATTTAAAATTTCAAGGTGGATTTAGTTTTTGTTTCAAGAAAATTTCTTATCTACTTTTTAACTTTAACTAGAAAATTGTTTGGAATTTTTGGGAATTTTAAAGTTAATTAAAATTTATAAAAATTTTTTAATGAAAATTTAATAAAATTTTAAAACTAATAAAGTACAATTTAATAAATTTAAAAATTTAAAAAGGAGAATTTTTTTAATGAAAAGTAGAACTAAATTTTTATTTTCTGCTGTTCTTTTTGGTAGTATAGTTGCAAGTTCATCTTTATTATTAACTGGTTGTGGCGGCGATGATAGTGGTAGTAGTAATCAATCAAATGTCTCTCAGATGGGAGAAATTATTACCCCTCACCTACCTAACTTGCAATTCGGGAGTGTTGAATTTAAAAATGGAAAAGTTTTAAATTTTACATGGGGAATAGGAAGTGCAGCAGCTCATAGACAAGGAGATGACGAAAAAACCTTTTATACTATGACTGATAGAGGAGTTAATATTGATTGCAAAGATGCTAAAGACATTATCGGAATTGATATATGTAATGGAGCTTCGGGAGTAATTTTTCCATTTCCTACATTTACACCTCCACCAACTATTTTTAAATTAAGGTTATCTGATGATGGGAAAAGTGTATATGTAGTAGATGTTATTCCTTTAAAAGATAAAGATGGAAATCTCATAACTGGACTTTCAAATCCGTTATCAAATTTTCAAGAAATACCTTTTGACAAAGATGGAAATCAATTAAATTATAATCCAAACGGTCTTGATACTGAAGCACTTGCTATTATGAAAGATGGTAGTTTTTGGATTGGTGAAGAGTATGCACCAAGTTTAGTTCATGTGTCCAAAGATGGAAAAATAATAGAAAGGCTTGTTCCAAAAGGATTAGAAACTGAATTAGCTAATGCTAATTATGTTGTTAAAGGAGTCTTGCCTTCAATAATAGCAAAAAGACATCCAAATAGAGGTATAGAAGGAGTAGCGATTAGTCCAGACGAAAAATATTTATACTTCACTCTTCAAAGCCCTTTAGATAATCCAGATTCGAAAGCTTATTCCAAAAGTAGATATGTTCGTATGTATAAAATGTCTTTAACAGATTACAACGATATAAAAGAATATGCTTATCAATTAGATACTCCAGATACTTTTATTCAAGACAATAAAAATACAACAAATCCTCCTAAACAGAAGGATGTAAAAATATCAGAAATGACTGTTCTTGAAAATGGAGATGTAATAGTATTAGAACGTATTACTAAAACAACAAAATTATATAAAGTAGATTTTAATAATGCTGTACCAGTTCCAGCTGATAAATCTGCAACTCTTGAAACAGATGCTACTGGAATAACTCCTTTATCTAAAACATTAATATTTACAACGGATAACTATAATGATGGCGAATTTCCAAGTAAAATTGAAGGAATGACTTCTCTTGGAAATGGAAAACTTATACTTATTAATGATAATGATTTTGGAATAAGAGGAGAAGATACAGTAATAAAAATAATTAATTTAAAATAAACACTTTTTTAAATAACACTTACTCTGCTGCATATTTGCAGCAGATTTTTTTAACTAAATATTATCTATTTACTATTGATTTACCTGTTTTCCTAAACTAAAATATTTTTATGAAATTTATAAAGAATTTAGAAAACAAAGTTGTAAAAATAGAGTATATAGATGAAAAACCGGCTGAATTTTCAGAATTTATTTTTGATAATCCAAATATAAACCTATTTTTAAGAGATAAAAAATTATATACCCATCAAGTAGAAGCCATTAAACTTATAAAGAAAGGTAATAATGTTGTAATTACTACTCCTACTGCTTCCGGTAAATCATTTATATATTTGCTTTCTATTCTTGATAGATTTTATAAAAATCCATCTACAAAAGCATTACTTATATTTCCTTTAAAGGCATTATCAAAAGACCAGAAAAAGAAGATACTGGATTTCATTCAAAATATAAACTCAGATGCAACAGTAGAAATTTACGATGGAGATACTTCAAAACAAGAAAGAAGTAGAATAAAAGAAAATCCACCGACTTTTTTAATAACTACTCCGGATATGTTAAATCAGGGAATTTTGCCTAATCATAGAAGTTGGAGTGATTTTTTTAAAAATTTAGAGTTTATTATGATAGATGAGATACATTATTATAAAGGTGTTTTTGGCTCCCATATTGCAAATGTTTTAAGAAGATTAAAAAGAATTATAAATTATTACAACCGGAAAAAGCCTATATTTATTATGAATTCTGCAACGGTTCATAATCCGGTATCTTTTGCACAAAAATTAACCGGTGAAACAGATATAAAATTAATATCAAAATCGGGAGCTCCTTCACCACTTAAAAAATTTATAATAATGAATAATCTTCATTCGGAAGATTTAGTTAAATTATTGATAAAGCTTGTAAAAAATAAATTATCTTCAATAATTTTTGTAAATAATAGAAAAGATACAGAAATTTTATATAAAAGAATAATTACAGAAGATAGAAAAATTATCAATCTTGTATCTCCATATCGCTCCGGATATACACCGGAAGAAAGGGAAGAGATAGAAAATAAACTTCAAAAAGGAAAGCTCAAACTTGTTATATCTACCAATGCATTAGAAGCCGGTATAGATATAGGGGAGCTTGATTGTAGTATAGTTTATGGTTATCCGGGGACATTATCTGCTCTATGGCAAAGATTTGGAAGAGCCGGTAGAAGAGATAAAGAAGCATATTATATTTATATTCCCAAAAATGATGTTCTTGATAAATATTTTGTAAAAAATCCACAGGAATTTTTTAAAAGAGATGTGGAAGAAGTAATAATCAATCCGGAAAATGAAAAAATATTATCCAAGCATATACTCTCTATGGCAAGAGAATTACCGATAGATTTAAAAGAATTGGATAAACCCCATATAAAAATTGTAAATAATTTATTAAAAGAAGGAAAGTTAAGATATATAAACGGCAAATTATACAGCAATCAGTATATAAATTTCAGTATAAGGTCAGCAGGAGAGCAATTTACCATTTATGATGAGAACAGAAAAATAGGCACATTAAATGAAGAAAATATAATATATGAAGCCCATCCAAAAGCTATATATCTACATAATGGAGAAAGATATATTGTTGAAAATGTAGATTATAAAGAAAAAGTAGTTTATGTTAGAAAATACGATATAGGAAATTATATAACATATCCTATAAAAGATACGGAAATAAACATTATAAATATTACCGGCTCAAAAGATATAAACAATATACAGCTTTTTGTGGGAGAGGTTGAAGTTTTAAGTAAAGTTATAGGATATTCTAAAATTGATATTGGAACAGATAAAAAAATCAATGATATATTTTTTGATGAATACTTAGAAAAAAGATTTATCACAGAAGCATTTTGGTTTACATTACCAAATGATATTGAAAAAAATACTTTTGACAAAACTAAAAAAAGTTATCTTGATAAATTGGTAAATCTTTTATTAGAGTCAGATATTTTAAAAGATTATATACAGCTTCTTGTAATGTATTCTGATGATAAATCCAAATTTAGAACAATCTTAGATAGCTTGGTAAATAATTATATAGAGGACAAAAAGAAGAAAGAACAGATTAATGAGATTGCAAATAAATTTTATGAAGAAGATAAATATTTTGTTGGAGCTTTGCATGGCACAGAGCACGCTATGATAGGTATATATCCTTTATTTGCTATGAATGATAGATGGGATATTGGGGGAATGTCAACTCCTTTTCACCAAACAACCGGAAAAGCTACAATATTTATATATGATGGATATGAAGGTGGTATAGGTTATGCAAAAGTAGGTTTTGAAAGATTTGATGAGATTATTCAGGCAACATATAAAAGTATAAAAAATTGTAAATGCCTAACCGGTTGCCCTTCCTGTATCTTTTCGCCAAAATGTGGCAACGCCAATGAATACCTTGATAAAGAAGCCTCTTTAAATCTACTTGAAAAGCTTATATCTTATATCAATACCGAAAAGTAATAATAGTTCATTTTTCAAAAACATTTTAAATTTCCTATTTTCTATTTCTCTATCATTGAAATCATTAATTAATTCAGGATACCCTATAAATTTATATTGTAGCAAGTTCTGTTTTAAAAGGTAACTCTATATTTTCTTTTTCGCTCCAATCAAAAATTTCCAATCCTATTATATTATCTTTCTCGTCGTAGTCTACAACAATTCCTTGTTCTACAAAATGCTCACTATCAACAGGTTTTTTATCAGTAAATCTTATAGTAAGTATATCGGTGTTTTTATCATATTTTATTCGCATAATCCTTTATACCGATTTTGGTATTATTTATCTTCCGGTAACAATCTTACTTCTGTATAATTGTTATCCTTTAAAAATTCTCTTACAAAATTATCTACATCTTCTTTTGAAACCTTTTTTATATTTTCAAGATATTTAATATCATAATTTATATCCCTTGCAACGGTTACAGCATAACCAATAGAGTCAGCTTCATCATCTACTTCTTCTCTTGCAAATGTTTCCCTATTTATAATTCTTCTTTTTGCATTTTCAACAGCTTCTTTATCAAATCCATTTTTTGCATAATCTTTTATTATCTCAAATAATTTTTCTTTTGCCTTATCTATCTTGTCAGGGTCGGTTATCATATAAAAGATAAATTGGGAAGTGCCGGCATGTGCCATATAACCACCGAAGATTGATTGGACATAACCTTTTTCTTTTAATTCTTGGTAAATTACTGAGCTTTTTCCGTTAGCTAATATTTCTTCTAAAATCTGTGCAGTAAAGGATTTTTTATCTCTTATTGATGGAGCTTGCCAGCCAATTACAACATAACCTCTGGTTATCTGTTTTTTCTTTATAACAGCAGTTCTTATATCTGTTTGTGGGTCTTCAAGTTCTACCTGTGGTGGAGTGTATTTTTTGCCTTTTACGGTTCCGAAAGTTTTTTCTATCTCATTTAAAACTTCATCTTTATTTATATTTCCTACCACAACAACGGTTGTATTATTAGGTGTATAATGGGAGTAAAAATAATTTCTAACAAGCTCAGGAGTATAATTTTCAATAGTTTCCCTGTATCCTATTACCGGATGTTTATAATTTGTTTTTTTATAAGCTAATTTATAATATTCATCCCATAAAAGATTTTTTGGGTCGTCAAGATGTCTGTTTAACTCCTCTAAAACGATAGGTTTTTCTTTTTTAACCATATCGTCAGATAAAGATGGAGCAGTTGTCATATAATAAAGATATTTTAATGCAGTTTTCCAAAAAATATCTGCAATTTCTATATGATAATATGTAAAATCAAAACTTGTTGCTGCATTTATATGCCCGCCTTTTTTCTCTATCTCAAACTCAATTTCTCCGGGTTTTGTATATTTTGTGCCGTTAAATAGCATATGCTCTAAGAAATGGGACAATCCTCTTTCTTGGTCATTTTCATAAATAGAACCAACCCCAAACCATACTTGAACGGCTACTGCTTTTGTATCCGGTCTTTCTTTAATAATTGCTTTTACACCATTTGGCAATTTTTTTATATAAATCTCTTCTTTCGCGGCTACTGTCATAACACACCCCATTATAAATAAAATTAATATTCTAAGCATTTTCTTCCAAAAACCTCTAAAAATTTTAAATCGGCAATATATTATAATATATATCAAAAATTTATATGTAGAAGGTGAAATTGGATAAGATAATTATACACGGAGCAAGACAACATAATTTAAAAAATATAGATTTGGAAATCCCTAAGAATAAGTTAGTTGTTATAACCGGTCCATCAGGCTCAGGGAAATCTTCCTTAGCTTTTGATACTATATATGCAGAAGGACAAAGAAGATATGTAGAAAGTCTTTCTGCTTATGCAAGGCAATTTCTCGGTATAATGGAAAAACCGGATGTAGATAGTATAGAAGGGTTATCACCGGCTATAGCAATAGACCAAAAAACCACATCTAAAAATCCACGCTCAACGGTAGGGACAATAACAGAAATATATGATTATTTAAGGGTTCTTTTCGCAAGGGTAGGAAAGCCCCATTGTCCTGAATGTGGAAGATTGATAGCTTCCCAAACACCGGAAGATATATCAGGTAGATTAATAACCTTACCGGAAGGAACTAAATTACAGATTTTAGCTCCCATAATAAGAGGACAAAAAGGAGAGCATAAAGATATTATTGAAAAAATCAAAAAAATGGGATATTCCCGGGTAAGAATAGATAAAGAGATATACACAATAGATGAAGTTCCAAAACTTGAAAAAAATAAAAAACATGATATTGAGATTGTAGTAGATAGGGTTGTGATAAAACCGGATATAAGAACAAGGTTAAATGATTCTATAGAACAGGCATTTAAATTATCAGATGGATTAGTTATAATCCAAAATCTTTCTGACAATACTGAAAATATATATAGTGAAAAATTTGCCTGTCCGGAGCACGGATTTTCAATATCAGAACTTTCACCAAGATTATTCTCTTTTAACAGCCCTTATGGAGCCTGTCCTACCTGTAAAGGTCTTGGTGTAATCCATAAAATAGATACGGAACTTTTGATAGATGAAGATAGATATATAACCGATGCTTTTAGAATAGCAGAAAATATATCATTTAAATATATTAAACCAATGGTAGGAGAGTATTTATCATACATTGGAATAAGCAGATTAAAGAAATTTAAAGATTTAACAAAAGAACAAAAAGAAGCTATCTTATACGGCAAAGGATTGCCACCTTACTTTGAAGGTATTATTAATCATCTTGAAAGAAAATATTTAGAAACAGATGTAGAAAAATATAGAGAAGAGATAGGGAAATATATTGTTGAGATTGTATGTCCTACCTGTCAGGGTTCAAGATTAAAGCAAGAAGCCCTATCTGTTTATGTAGGTGGTAAAAATATATATGATATAGCTAAAATGAATATAAGAGATTGTTATCAATTTTTTGAAGATTTAGAAAAAAATAATGAAATGTCAGAAAAAGAAAGAATTATATCTTCTAAGGTTATAAAAGAGATAAAAGATAGATTAAAATTTTTGATAGATGTTGGGGTAGATTATCTTACAATAGAAAGGTCGGCAATAACATTATCCGGTGGAGAAGCTCAAAGAATAAGACTTGCTACCCAGATAGGTTCAAAACTAACAGGAGTTTTATATGTATTAGATGAGCCATCCATAGGACTTCATCCAAGGGATACTGCAAAATTAATAAACACATTAAAAGAGTTAAGAGACCTTGGAAATACGGTTATTGTAGTAGAACATGACCAAGAAACCATAGAAGAAGCAGATTATATAATAGATATAGGTCCCGGAAGTGGAGTTTATGGTGGTTATATCACAGCAGTAGGAACACCGGAACAAATAAAAGAAAATCCAAACTCATTAACCGGCAAATATTTAAGTAAAAAATTAACTATTCCTGTCCCGAAAAAAAGAAGGCAGTTAAAAGATAAATTTATAAAAATAGTAGGAGCAAAAGAACATAATTTAAAAAATATAGATGTAGAGATACCCCTTGGATTGTTTGTTGTTATAACCGGTGTATCCGGTAGTGGAAAATCCACATTAATATATGATATCTTATGGCAAGCAGCAAAAAATAGATTTTATTCATCAAAAGAGCCTGTAGGAAAACATGACAGAATAGAAGGTTTAGAGTATATAGATAAAGTGATAAATGTTGACCAATCGCCGATAGGAAGAACTCCCCGTTCTAATCCGGCAACATATACAAAAGTTTTTGATTTAATAAGAAATCTTTTTGCACAACTACCGGAGGCAAAAGTTAGAGGATATGATGCAGGGAGATTTTCTTTTAATGTAAAAGGTGGAAGATGTGAAGCCTGTCAGGGAGAAGGTGTTGTAAAAATTGAGATGCATTTCTTACCGGATATATATGTAACCTGTGATGTATGTCAGGGGAAAAGATATAATAAAGAAACTTTGTCTATCACATACAAAGGCAAAAATATAGCAGATGTTCTTGATATGACAGTAGCAGAAGCCCTTGAATTTTTTGAAAATGTTCCATCTATCAGAAATAAATTAAAAATACTTCATGATGTTGGACTTGATTATATAAAGCTCGGACAACCGGCAACCACATTGTCCGGTGGAGAAGCTCAAAGAATTAAGCTATCAAGAGAATTATCCAAAAGGGATACAGGCTCAACCCTTTATTTATTAGATGAGCCTACAACAGGACTTCATTTCCATGATGTTCAAAAATTGATAAATGTTTTAAATAAACTTGTAGATAAAGGAAACACCGTTGTTGTTATAGAACATAATCTTGATGTTATAAAATCTGCAGACTGGATAATAGACCTTGGACCAGAAGGTGGAGATAAAGGTGGAGAAATAGTAGCAGTAGGGACGCCGGAGCAGATTATTCGTAATAAAAAATCCTACACAGGACAATTTCTAAAAAAATACTTAGAGGAAAGATAATTGAAACTCGGTATTGTAGGAGCAGGAAGCTGGGCAACAGCATTAGCCCACATTTTATCTAAAAATTTCCAGAGTGTAATCTTATGGGCAAGAGATAAAGATGTAGCAGAAAATATAAACCAAAACCATAAAAATGATAAATATCTACCGGATATTCTATTAAATTCAAATATATCAGCAACGATAGATTTAGAAGAAATCTTCCGGCAAGATATTATTATAATAGCCATTCCTATGCAACATATAAGGGAAACTATATCAAATATAAAACTGAAAGAAGAAAAAATGATAATATCTGCATCAAAAGGAATAGAAATAGGGAGTTTAAAACTTCCTTCTGATGTTATAAAAGAAAGTTTGGATATACCGGAAGAGAATATTTTTGCTTTATCCGGTCCATCTTTTGCAAAAGAGGTAGCAAAAGAATTACCTACAGCTTTAACATTAGCCGGTAAAGATATACAAAAAGCAGAAAAATTACAACAGCTTTTAAACACAAAAACATTTAGAATTTATATATCAGAAGATATAAAGGGAGTAGAAATAGGCGGAGCAGTAAAAAATGTTATTGCTATCGCCTGTGGTGCAAGTGATGGTTTAAAACTTGGAAATAATGCAAGAGCTTCTTTAATAACCAGAGGACTTTATGAAATGACAAAATTTGTCCCTATATTTAATGCAAATCCACAAACAATTTACGGATTATCCGGACTTGGAGATTTAGTTTTAACAGCAACCGGAGATTTATCAAGAAATAGAAGATTTGGCTTGTTGATAGGAGAAGGATATTCGGTAGAAGAGGCAATTAAAAAGATAAATCAAACAATAGAAGGTATAGAAACAGTAAAAGCAATAAAACAACTATCTGAAAAATATAATTTAGAACTTCCAATTTCTGAAATGGTTTATAAAGTTATTTATGAAAAACTAAATATAAAAAAAGCAGTAGATTTATTAATGAATAGAGAGCTTAAAAAGGAGTTTTTATGAAAATTATAAAAGTAGAAAACAATTTATTAAAGCATCTTATCTCAAAAATTAGAGATAAAAATACAGATAGTTTTCTTTTTAGAAAATATATATCAGATATATCAAAAATTTTGTTAATAAAATTTTTAGAAGATGAAAATCTGGTTTATAAAGAGATAGAAACATGGATAGGTAAATTAGAACAGCCATTTTTAGAAGAAGATAGATATGTATTTATCCCTATTTTGAGGGCAGGACTTCCTATGCTTGATGGAGCATTAGAAATTTTGCCCAATTCAAAAGCCGGTTTTTTAGCAATAAAAAGAGATGAAGAAACCTTAGAAAGTAAAATTTATTATAAAAGATTACCGGATTTGAAAAATAAAATAGCAGTAATATTAGACCCTATGGTTGCAACCGGTGGTTCTTTATCCCTTGCCATAGATATTTTAAAAGAAGAAAATCCTGAAAAAATAATATCTTTAAATATAATAGCAGCACCTGAAGGATTAGAGAGATTAAAAACAAAAGATTTTGTTATGTATATAGCCCAAATAGATGAAAAATTAAATGATAAAGGCTATATTATTCCTGGCATAGGAGATGCCGGAGATAGACTGTTTAATACATAGATATTGAATTTTTCATTATTTCTATTGGTGCTTTTTTACCAGTCCATATCTCAAAGGATTTTGCACCTTGATATATCAGCATCGGCAATCCGTCCTGATATTTACATCCTATTTCCTTAGCCTTTTTTAATAATTTTGTTTCTTTATATATAATATCAACAACAATATGTTTTTTTTCTATCCTTGAATAATCAAAAAGTTCAGGGTCTTCATCTTTTAGCCCTACTGATGTTGTATTTATTATAATATCCACTTCTTTTAATATCTCTTCTATCCTATAAAATTCTATATATTGGATAAAATCTGTTATATATTTAGTTAAAGTTTTAAAATCATCAATTATTTGTTCTACTTTTGCTTTTGTTCTGTTAGCTATATATATTTTTACACCTTCTGTGATTAAGCTATATATAACAGCCCTTGATGCACCGCCAGCACCTAAAACCAATGCAGTTTTACCTGATAAATCCGGCTCAACTTCTTTCAAACCGGTTATAAATCCGTAAGCATCTGTATTATATCCTATTATATATCCATCTATTATTTTTAAGGTATTTACTGCTTTGATAATTTTAGCTTCCTGAGAAATTTCATTTATATATTTAATCACTTCCTCTTTATGGGGGATAGTGACATTTACACCTTTTACAGATAAAGCTTTTAGACCTTTTATTGCAGATTCTAAATTCTCAGGTTTTACTTCAAAAGGAATATAAACAGCATTTATCCCAAGATATTCAAATGCTTTTGTTTGAAAGATTGGAGATTTGGAATGTTTTACAGGATAACCTATAATACCATAGACAGAAGTTTCACCATTTATAATCATTCTATTATATATTTTTCCTGCCCTATTATAACAGATTTAACCCAAGGTAAAGATTCTTTAATTGTATAAACTATCATATCTTTCATTGTAATATCTGCTACCGGACAGGAGCTACATGTTCCGAAAAGTTTTAGATAAACGTCTGAATCTTCAATTTTTACAAGCCCTATATTTCCTGCATCCTGAGCAAGAGCAGGTCTTATTTTTTCTAAGACTTCTTCTACTTCTAATTCCTTAGTTTTTACCATTATTGCTGACCTCTTTCTTAATAGTAACTATTTTATTAAATTTTTCTAAAAATTCTTCTTTTTTTGCTTCGTCAAGTTCAATAATATTTAATGCTCCTTTTACAGATAATCTTTTAAATAAAATTTCATCTAATTTTTCATCATAAAAATATTTAAAATATTCTTTAAAAAGAGCTTCAACTTCCGGATATTCCTGTATAAGTTGTTGTATTTTCATCTCTATTGGAAGCCTCATCCTTGAGTTTTCCTTACATAAAAATGTAAAATTCCATCTTCTTCTTTATATCCGAGGAATTCATTTCCGGTGGTTTGACACCAAGCAGGCACATCTTGGATAGCTCCTTCATCATCTGCAAGCAGTTCTACAATGGTTCCTACTTCTACTTTTTTCATCACTTTGGCAAGTTCTGTAATCGGTATCGGGCAATAGGTTCCGGTTGCATCATGGGTTATGTCTGGTTTAACATCCATTCTTTAATCCTCCAACCTTCTAATAATTCATCATCTATTTTATATCCGGTAATATCTAATATTTTACCATTTTTATTGTGATATAGCACATCTATTTTACCATTTTCATCTGTTTTGGAGTATCTTGCTATCATATTGGCTATTATATAAATATCTTCTTCAGGCAAATCTTCCTGTCCTATGGGTTTTGCTATTGCTACTGCTCCTTTTCCAACAGGCTCAAAATAATCATATCTATTTTTAAACCCTCTTAAAAAGTTTCCTTCTCCTTCATTCCTTGATATTATAACCTTTGTTCCTGAATCTAATCTAAAATGTCTTCCTACGGTAAAAAGAACTAAATCATCTTTTGTTAATTTACCTTCTTTTAATAAAGCTTCTTTAAATTTTACTGCATAATTTTCATCTGTAAGATAACAGCAACCTCCACCGGGAGATTCAAACTCATCTATACCAAGCTCTTTTGCAAGTTGGAAATGTCTTTTTCTACTTCTGCCGTAAATAGCTTCTAATTTATCTCTATCTATTATTCCTTTTATTTCAGGAATAGTTGGTGGTAAAAGTTTTGCAGATAATGGTCTTACTATCAATCCTTCCAATCCGGCTTCTTTTTCTATAAGTTTCATCACATTTGCCCTTTGGCTCATAGGTCTTTGTCCAAGAACTTCACCGGATATAACAAAATCGGCTCCTATATCTTCCATTATCTCTTTTGCTTTTTTAAACATATAAGCTCTGCAATCTATACAAGGATTAACATTGCTACCATATCCATATTTTGGATTTGTAATTACATCAAAATAACCATCGGATATATCTACTATTTCAAGTTTAAAACCATATTTTGCAGCATACTTTAAAGCCGGATTCATATAATAAGAGCCATCCGGTTTCTTTTCTCCTCTCCTTCTTTTTGTTTCTGTTATACAAAAACCGGTATAAAAATGTAAAGCTAATACATCTATTCCTTGTTTTTGAATGAGCCTGATAGCCAATGTGCTATCAAGCCCACCTGAATATAAAGCTACTGCTTTTGCTTTCATATTATCCTATATGTTCCAAAGATACTGATTCTTCTTCGTGTTCTTCTTCTATGCAGTCAGGTATTTTGTTTGCTTCTTCTATTCTTCCTTGCTTTAAAAGATAATCTTTTATAGCAACATGAAGAGTTTCAAGTCCAAGATTTGTGCAATGTATTTTTTGAGGTGGAAGTCCTCCAAGCTCCTCAAAAATCTCCTTGTATGTGAGATTTAATGCATAATCTATTGGTTTTCCTTTTACCATTTCTGTAAGCACAGAAGAAACAGCTATTGCAGAACCACAACCGAATGTTTTAAATTTAACATCGGTAATTATATCTGTATCTTTATCAACTTTTATAGTAAAGAGCATTGCATCACCACAAGATGGATTACCACATTGTCCGTATCCATCCGGATTTGGTATTTCTCCAATATTTCTTGGATTCATAAAATGATCCATAACTTTTTCTGTATATTCAAACATCTCCAAAACCTCCTACGATAAATTTGTCATATAAACAATATACTACTTATATATATTCTCAATGACAAATATCAGTAATATATTTCTTTTAGATATAATCCACAAGCCGGTGCTATAAATCTTCCTTTTGAAGGGTCTTTTGCTTTTATAATTTCTTTAAATTCTTCAATGGTCAGCTCTTTAGTTCCTATTTTTACAATATGTCCAACAATTCTTCTTACTAAATTTCTCAGAAAATGTGAGGCTGTTATGGTAATTGTTATAATCTCTCCATCGTAATGAAGATATACTTCTCTTAAATCTATCTCTTTTCTTAAATAATTTTCTTTCTTTGCAAGGCTTGTAAAATCTTTATAATTTTTAAGAAGATTTAAACCATCTACCATTTTTTTTATATCAAGAGGTTTATCTATATACCAGGCAAGCCCGTATAAAAATGGATTTGGCTTTGTATATATCTTGTATATATATGTTTTCCCTTTCGCAGAAAATCTTGCATTAAAATTTATATCAACTTCTTCTACTTTTAAAATAGATATATCCCTTGGAAGTTTTGCATTTAGATATTTATATAACAATTTTGGCTCTTTGTAGATATTTGTTTTAAAATTTGCTACCTGACCGAGGGCATGGACTCCGGCATCGGTTCTACCGGCTCCTATTAATGTTATTTTTTCTTTAAATAAATCTATCAAAAGATTTTCAATAATTTCCTGTATTGTGATTGCATTTTTTTGTTTTTGCCAGCCGTGATAATTTGTTCCTATATATGCTATGGTTAATTTATAGTTATATCTTTTATCCATTTTTTGCGAAGCTATTTATAAGATTTTTTGCAAGCTGGATACTTTTTTCATCTATAATGCCGGATAGCATTCTGGCAATCTCTTTTTCTTTTTCTATATCTTCAATCTCTTTTATTACTGCTTTTGTTGTATCCGGAAGATTATATTTTTCTATATAAAAATGCTTATCAGAAATAGATGCTATCTGTGGCAAATGGGTAATTATTATAAGCTGAAAATTTTTTGATAAATCTTTTAATTTTTTTGATAAATTTAAAGCTGTTTTTCCGCCAATGCCTGTATCTATTTCGTCTAATATCAATGTTTTTGCAGATTTTTGTGTAAGTAATCTTAAAACCAATGATAATCTTGATAACTCACCACCGGAAGCAGTATCTTCTAAAAAAGATGGCTTTAATCCTTTATTAGCAGAAAATAAAAATCTAACTTCATCTTTGCCGTATCTATCCGGTTGTTTTTCCTGTATATCTGTTATAAATGTAGCCGATTCAAGGGCAAGCTCTGATAAATGTTTTTTTACGATTTCATCAAATATTTTTGCTTTTTCTTTTCTCTTTTGAGATATAATTTCTGCAAGTTGGTTTATCTTTTCTTTTAATATATTTATATCTTTTTGTAGATTTGGTATTTGTATCTGGCTGTTTTCAAGCTCTTGGATTTTTTCTTCTATTTTATTTTTTAGCTCTATCAATCCTTTTTCATCTGTGTTATATTTTCTTTCTAAATGGTTTATAAGATTTAATCTTTCTTCAATGAGATTTATCTCTTTTTCATCAATATCAAGCTCTATTTTACTTAGCTGATAACCGGCATCTTTTAAGATATTATAGGCTTCTTCTATCTGATTTAATGCTTTTTGTATATTTTTATCATAACCGGCTATTTTTGATAAATTTTTTATTATAACCGACAATTTTTCAAATATTTCTTCGGATAAGCTATATTCGGTTATGCTTACAATCTCTTTTATTGTTTGGATATTAGATAGATATGAATATCTTTCTTCAAGGGCTTCTTTTTCACCTGATTTTATATTTGCATTATTTAGCTCATTTAATTGATATTTTAAAAAATCAAGTTCTCTTAATCTCTCTGACTGGGCTTGTATTAATTGATTATACTCTTTTTCTTTTTCTTTAAATTCTTTGTATAGCTTTTGGTATTCTTCAAGCAAATCTTCTATTTGACAGAAACTATCAAATATCTTTCTTTGGTTGTCTTTTGAAAATAATTTTTGGTATTGATGCTGGGAGTATATTTCTACTAAATCTTCTGTTGCTTCTTTTATTGTGGAAAGGGTGGCTCTTTTGCCGTTAAGGTAATATATACTTTTTCCGTTTTTTATCTGTCTTGATACTATTAATAATCCTTCTTCTGAGTAATCATTTTGTATATTCTCAAAAACAAGCTCTACATAGCTATCTTCCGGATAGTTTCCTCTTTCACCAAGAACAAATGCTATTGCATCAACAATAAGCGATTTACCGACCCCGGTTTCACCGGTAAAAACATTAACTCCATCTACCAAATCTAACTTAATATCCGTAAGATACAGAAATTTTTTTATAGTTATCTGAGAAAGCATTTTTATTAACTATCACCTATAATCTGAAGTTATAAAATTTATTATATGTTAGCTTAAGTTTTGCGTCAATAATGTGATAAAATTTTTTAAATCTCTTTTTGGGGCTAAATATGGAAAAGGTTAAAATTAAGATAGATAATCAGGAGATAGAAGTAGAGAAAGGAATAACCGTATTGGAAGCAGCAAAAAGATTAAATAAATTAATACCTACATTTTGTTATCATGAAAAACTACCTATATTTGGTGGTTGCCGTATATGTCTTGTTTGGGATGTTAAAGCAAGACGCTCTATTATAGCCTGTGGAAGTTATGTTTATGATGGAATGGAGATAGAAACTGAAAATGAAAAAGTAAAAGAAGATAGAAAATTTATATTACAGATGCTTTTTAGCCGGCATCCTCTTGATTGTCCGATATGTGATAAAGCCGGTGAATGTGATTTACAAAACTGGGGAACATATTGGGGACCTCAACAAAATTTACTTCCTATAACACCTTTTGAGAAAGTAAGACTGGAAGATGATTGGGAAAGTGATTATCTTGAGTTTGTATCAAATAGATGTGTCCTTTGCATAAAATGTGTGTCGGTATGTAGCAATATTGTAGGTGCAAATGCTTTATATCAGCTTGAAAGAGGATTTGAAACATTAATATCTCCGGTAACAAAGCCTATGGATACAAGCAGTTGTGAGATGTGTGGGCTTTGTGTTGATATATGTCCAGTTGGAGCAATTTTATTTAAACCATTTAAATTTAATGCAAGACCTTGGCTTTTAAAAGAAACATTTTCCCATTGTGGAATGTGTAGCCTAAACTGTCCGGTAGTTATAGACCACGATGGGAAAGATATTCGTAGAATAAGAAGCACAGCAGATTTAAATATATGTGCCGGAGCATATCTTGGTTATGATGTATATAAAGAAAACAGATTAAAATATCCATTAATTCAAAATCAAGTTAAAACCATTGATGAAGCTCTGCAAAAAGTAGCAGATATAATAAATAATGAAGAAACAGCAATAATATTATCCTCTTATAGCAATAATGAATCCCTTGATATTTATAAAGAAATTATTGAAAAATCCGGTATAAAAGCAACTTCTTTATCAACAATAAACACAATACCGGTTTTAGTAGGATATAAAGAAACAGCAGAGGAAGATTATACAATTGATTTAAGCCTTATAAAAGAATTTAAAGATGTATTTATAATAGGCGATGATATAGCAGATACAACACCTGTTTTATCTTATATGTTAAACGGGAAAAATATCACCTATATTGGAAAAAATGCAAACAGAATAAAAAAATTCTTCCCAAGGATAGAAGAAAAGTTAAATATTGAAGATATTCCAGAAAACTCATTAATTATTTATAGCACTACTTCCGATATAGCACAGCAAAGTTATGAAATGGGAAAAACTCTCGGAAGATTAAAAAAAGAGAAAAATTGCAATATCTTAATTATTCCTTTTGAAAGAAACAGTTACGGACTGATAAATAGATTTGAAAATCTTTATTATCTTCCGGATATATTAAAAGATATAGAAGAAGGAAAAATCAAAAATCTGATAATCATAGGAGAAGAGATAACAGATTATATAGAAGAAGAAAAATTAAAATATATATTCCAAAAAGTTGAAAATCTTATTGTATTTTCTCCCTTTGAAGATGGATTAACTTTGATAAGTAATATAGCAATACCTATATCTTTATGGTTTGAAGAAGAAGGATATATAGATAGCATTTTCGGAAAAGTAAAAACCAAAAAATCTATAAAAAATATTTTTGAAGAAAAAACAATTTTGCAAAGATTGAATAATCTAATAATAAAAAAAGAAAAGCCACAAATTGATTACAGCATTAGATTTTATGATACAGATTATATAGTTAAACCGGAAATCAAAATATGGGATTTTGGTTATGTAGGAAAAAGGTCAAATAATCTTTTAAACTGGAAAATGAAAAACATAGGAGTGTTGGAAGATGCAGATTAAAATGGGAGTAGCAAAAGCAGGTATTAAGCCATCCGGAGATTATGATATTCTTGTATTAAGATTTAATCCTTCTGTTTATTCAGCAGTATTTACACAAAACAGCTTAGCAGCAGCACCGGTAATATACGATAAATTGGTCTGCTCTATTCAGGATAAAATATCTGCAATTGTTGTAAATAGTGGAAATGCCAATGCAGCCACAGGACAAAAAGGATTTGAAAATGCAGAAAAAATGGCTCAAATAACAGCAGAAAATCTCGGAATTGAAAAAGAAGAAGTTCTTGTTTTCTCTACCGGTGTAATAGGCGTTCAACTTCCGATGGATAAAGTAGAAAACGGCATAAAAGAAGCAACAAAAAATCTTCAAGATTTTGATTTAGAACTATCTGCAAGAGCTATATCAACAACAGATGCATTTTATAAATATTATGAAACAACCGGAGAAATTGATGGAAAAATATTTCATATCAAAGGCATAGCAAAAGGTGCCGGAATGATACATCCAAATATGGCAACAATGCTTGCTTATATCTTTACAGATGTAAAAATAGAAAAGCCACTTCTTGATAAAGTTATGAAACTTGTTGTAGAAAGAACATTCAACTCTATATCGGTAGATGGTTGCGAAAGCACGAATGATAGCTTTGTAATAGTAGCAACCGGAGAAAATGATATAGAAATAGATGATTCAAATAAAGTATATTTTGCAAAAAAGATTTATGAAGTTGCCCTAAAACTTGCAAAAATGATAGTGAAAGATGGAGAAGGAGCCACAAAATTAATTGAGATAAACATATTCGGTGCGGATACAAAAGAAAAAGCAAAAAAAGTAGCAGAAGCAATAGCTACATCAAATCTATTTAAAACAGCAATGTTTGGAAATGACCCGAATTGGGGAAGAATACTTGCAGCAGTAGGACAACTGCATCACAATATAGATTTTAGTAAAGTAAAATTATATATAGGCAATTATCTCATATATGCCGGCGAACCAATAGATTTTAATAAAGATGAAATCGTTGAATATATGAAAAATAACAAAGAAATTAATATAGATTTATATCTTAATCAAGGAGAAGAAGACTGGAGTTTTTACACCTGCGACCTTGGATATAAATATGTAGAAATCAATGCAGAATATACTACTTAACTATCTTTCTAAATTCTCTCTTGGGATATTTACAAACAGGACAATGCCAATTGTCCGGTAAATCTTCAAAAGAGATACCGGGAGATATGGCTCTCTTTTCATCTCCTTTTTGCGGGTCATAAATATATCCACAAACCCTGCATCTATATTTATCACTAAATATATCTTTTACAATAACTTTGACCATATTTTAACCTTTATTTAGATGCCGAAGGCGGGAGTCGAACCCGCACGCCCTTGCGAGCGGGGGATTTTGAGTCCCCTGCGTCTGCCAATTCCGCCACTTCGGCATTGGTTGATATTACTAAGTTATTATTATATAATAATTACCTGCTTTTTGCAAATAGGTAAAATGAGGCTGTTTGAAAAATCCCAAATAGTTGATTTTCCTTGTTTCTAAAACTGACTTTAAAAATAACCAAAAAATAAGGAAAAAAATAATTTTCGCAAGAACTATTATGTTATAAATTATAAATCTGGCTATCACATGTAATCTCGCCATATCTAAATCCTTTAAATTATCTCTATCTTTAAATTCATTCTTGATATTCCCTATTAACTGCTCTATTTTGTATCTCTCCTTTTTATATATATCCTT
>NZ_FXTX01000011.1 GCF_900182795.1 Venenivibrio stagnispumantis | reverse complement strand
TATAGAAAATTTTTAAAATTGGTGTCATTTATTTACCTCCCAATGTTTTTTGGGAGGTTTATTTTTAACATATTTTTATTTTTCACTCAAGGTATAATAGATTATTACAATAAAAATGGTAGAATATTGGCATTGGTTGAGGAAGATACCTTAAAAGAGCTAAAAGATGTTAATATATTATGGAGTGGTTATCTTTATAATAAAGGTAGTGAGTCAAGATTTGCCGTATTTTTGCGAAATATTTATAAAGCAGAAAATAGCAATAATGAAGCATTTACAAAGATGTATTTAATAGAGAGGTGAAAAATGGAAAAGATATTTTTAAATGGAGAAATTTTAGAAGATTATAAATTTATAAGAGCAATATCTTATGGAGAAGGAGTTTTTGAAACATTTAGATATAAAAATAAATTGCCAAAAACAATAAAAGAACATTATGAGCGTCTTATAGAAGGAGCAAACTTTATAAAAATTCCAAAAATAACCTATGAAGATTATATCTATTATATAGAAGAAGCAATAAAAAAAGTAGAAAATAAAGATTTATATGTAAAAACTCTACTTTTTGGAGAAGGTAGTGCATATTATCCACTTCAATCTTATAAATCAAATCTACTTATAATAATAAGGGATTTTCAGCCGGTAGAAAAACCATATAGATTAACGGTTGCACCTTTTAGAGTTCATAGCCTTGACCCACTGCTAAAAATAAAATCTGCAAATTATTTAAGAAATATATATGGAAAAAGATATGCAAATGAAAATGGCTATGATGATGTTATTATTCTAAATGAGAATGATGAAATCACAGAAACAACATCTGCAAATATATTCTGGATAAAAGGAAAATATCTATATACACCATCTCTTGATTGTGGAGTTTTAAATGGTATAGCCAGAAGGGTAATCATAGAAGAAGGGAAAAAACAAGGTTTTGTAGTAGTAGAAGGAAGATTTAATTTAAAAGATTTAAAACAGGCTGATAAAATATTTTTAACAAATGCTTTACATTGGATAATAAAAGTGTCAGAGGTTAAAGGAGTTTGAGATGAGGTTTTTAGAAAATTTAAAAAATTTAAAAGCATATAAAACAGAAACAACACCCTGTAAAATAAAATTATCTTCAAACGAATCACCATTTGATTTATCAGAGCAGTTAAAAGAAAAAATTGCAAATAAAATAAAAGAGATACCTTTTCAAAGATACCCTGACCCGACAGCAAAGCAATTAAAAGAAATCCTTGCAGATTTTATAAAAGAAGAAGAAGGAATATCCTTAAAGCCGGAAAATTTTGTTTTAGGTAATGGCTCTGATGAGATAATAAATCTCTTAATCACAATAATTGATAAAAATGTAGCTTATCCTATTCCTACATTCCCTATGTATCAAGTTTCTTCTGATGTTGCAAGAAAAAATAAAATTGAGTTTGAACTTGATGAAAATTTTGATTTAGTGAAAGAGCAGATAGATAAAGCCTTAGAAAAAAATCCGGATATATTCTTTTTTGCTTCACCGAATAACCCTACCGGAAATAGTTTTAATAAAGACTTGATAAATTATGTAATAGATAAAGGAATTTTTACAGTTATAGATGAGGCTTATATACATTTTTCAGATAAGGAAAGCTTTTTAAAAAAAGCTATTGAAAAAGAAAATGTAGCAGTTTTAAGAACATTATCAAAAATAGGACTTGCATCAATCAGGGTAGGTTATCTAATAGCAAAAGAAGAGATAGCTACTCAGATAGATAAAGCAAGATTGCCATTTAATATAACATACCCATCACAAGAAATAGCAAAAATTGTTTTAACAGAAGGAAGAAAAGAGATAAAAAATCAGATTAAAATAGTAAAAGCAGAAAGAGAAAAAGTTATAAAAGAAGTGGAAAAGATAAAAGATATTAAAGTTTATCCATCAGATGCAAATTTCTTTTTAATTCGCGTTAAAGATGCAGATTATCTGCATAAAGAATTGATAAAGAAAGGAATATTAACAAGAAATATGTCCCATCTACCAAAGATGGAAGGATGTATCAGAGTATCAATTGGAAAACCTGAAGAAAATGAAGCATTTATAGTTGCATTAAAAGAAATTTTTGATTAAAGCTTATAAAAATTTTGACGAAAAATGTATTAAATCATAAAAAGGAGTTTAAAATGAGAAAGATAGTTTTAGCTTTATTTGGAATATGCTATTTAAGTTATGCAGGAGATGAGTTTGGAGTATTCAAAAATAAAGAAGAATCAACACAGTATAATCAAAATAAGATTGAAGAAAAAAATTATACAACAACAGAATATTTAGACCAAGCACAGAATAGTTTAAAAACTGCTCAGGAGCTTGGATGTGAGATAAAAGCAAGTTATGAATGTGCAAGGGCAGAAAGCTATTATAAAATAGCAAAAGAAGAAGCATCTATGCTAAATCTTGAAAAAAGTAAAGAAGCAGCATTGAAATCCATAGAATGGTCATTAAAGGCTGTATCAAAAATATATGAAGAAAAAGAAGGAGCAAGACAATGAAAAAAATCTTCATGCTTTCTTTATTATCGGTATCATTTGCTTTTGCTCAGGTTAAAGATATAAAAACAATAGAATATGAAATAGAAAAGATAAAAGAATTACATGCAAAAGAATGTGCACCGGATGAACTTGGCAAGGCAGAAAGTTATTTTGATAAATTAAAAGAGGTTAATCCAAAAAATGAGATAGATTTAAATAATCTCAAAGCCGTTGAGTATTTAAGAAAAACTGAGCAATCTATAACATTAGCTAAAGCTAAAATATATAGTGATAATGATAAAGACGGTGTGCCTTGCTATCAGGAAATAGCAAGAGGAACAAATCCGGAAGTGCCGGATATAGAGAAAAAAGTTGCTAAAGAAGAAGCTAAACCAAAAGAAGAAATAAAACCTCAAGAAGAAATAAAACCAAAAGAAGAAACTACTAAAAAAGAAAATGTAGAACCTTTATTAACACAGGCAAGAATTCATTTTCAATTTAATAAAGCATCTATAAAAAAAGAGTATTTACCTTATCTTAATATAATTGTTAAAAAATTAAAAGAAGATAATAGCAAAAAAGTTAAAATTATAGGTTATACAGATAATATTGGCTCTAAGGATTATAATGATAAACTTGCGAAAAAGAGAGCAATGGCTATAAAAAATTATCTTGTAAAAAAAGGTATCTCGCCTGATAGAATTATAATAGAAGGAAAAGGAAAATCTGATTATTTAGTAAGCAATGATAATGAGATAAATAGATTTACAAATAGAAGGGCTGATTTCTTTATTGTTAATATAGAATAGAGGTTATTTTTGGCTTCCGGTAGAACCCATGATATTATAAATTTAACTGCTTTACCTGTTTTTGTTTATTACTTAAAACCGGAAGATTTTTTAGCATTTAGTAGTGGATATTTAATAGGCACATTTTTGCTATCTCCGGATAATGATTTATATCATTCTAAACCAAATAAAAGATGGAAATTTTTAAGGTTTATCTGGCTACCTTATGTAAAGATTTTTTCCCATAGAGGAGTTTCCCATCTGCCTATTTTAGGATTAGTTTTCAAGATGTTTTATCTATTTTTAATCTTTTTTATATTTTATTTTTTTGTTCAAACTTTTATTTTTAAAGAAAGTCTAAATTTAAATAAAGAGATGATAAAAGAATTTCTAAAAAATCCATTTGTTTTCTCATTTTTTATTGGGTTGATAATTGCTGAATTTATGCATATTATTACTGATATAATATATTCTGCTATTAAAAAGCTAAGACCCAAAAGGCGGAAATATCGTTGATAAAGCTTTTTAAAATTTTTGGAATACAGATTAATTTAGATTATAGTTGGTTTATTATATTTTTTCTTGTTAGTTTTACCCTTGCAAATTATTATTATCCCTCTTTTTATCCAAATCAAAATGTAATTATTTATTATTTAACCGGTATGGTTTCGGCTATACTTCTCTTTGCTTCTGTTTTACTTCACGAACTTTCCCATTCTCTTATGGCTATTCGTTTTGGTATACCGGTTAAAGATATTAATCTGTTTATATTTGGTGGAGTTGCAATGATAGAGGAAGAGCCACACACTCCAAAAGAAGAATTTTTAATTGCAGTAGCCGGCCCCTTAATGAGTATATTTTTAGGCATTATTTTTTTTACAATTAGTTATTTTTATCCAAAAGATGATTTATTAAACGGAATTTTTAATTATCTATATATGGTAAATTTTGCACTTGCGTTATTTAATACAATACCTGCTTTTCCACTTGATGGTGGAAGAGTTTTAAGGGCTATAATCTGGGCAAAAAAAGATTTACTAACAGCTACAAAAATTGCTTCCCAATCGGGAAAAGTTTTTGGTTTTATTTTGATTTTAGTTGGTTTTGTATCATTATTCTCCGGAAATATTATAAATGGATTATGGCTTGGATTTCTTGGTTGGTTTTTAATAAATTCTGCAAATATTGCATATCAGCAAACATATCTTGCTTATAAATTAGCAAAATATAGGGTAAAACATCTAACAAATCCATTAAAACCTATATTTTTTAATGAAAGTATAATCTCTTTGATAGATATTCCGATTATATACAAATACTATCCAGTATTAATGGATAATGGAGAAATTAGATTTATTAATCTTTATGATTTTGATGAATATTTTATAAATGAAAATAAAGATAAAAAAGTAAAAGATTTTAGCTATCCTATACCTGTTTTTGTTTTTACAGATGATACGGTCGTAAAAGCATATAAATTAATGAATCAATATAATCTGGATTTTTTACCGGTTTTTTATAACAATACATTTGTTGGTATAATAAAAAGGGAAGATATTGAAAATATCTTAAAAGGGTAGATAAATGAGAATTTTAGTTGTAGAAGATGATAATAAATTACTTAACCTTATTTCTAAAAAATTAAAAGAAGAAGGATTTGAGGTAGATAAGGCAAAAGATGCAGAAGAAGGCTTAAATTATATTCTGTATCAAAATTATGATGTTATCATTTTAGATATAATGCTACCAAAAATGAGCGGTTTCCAGATTATAGAAACTGTTAGAAAAAAAGGAATAAAAACACCTATTTTAATTTTAAGTGCCAAAGAATCGGTTGAAGATAAAGTAAAAGGTCTATCAATTGGTGCAGATGATTATTTAACAAAACCATTTAGCTTTCCTGAATTAATAGCAAGAATAAATGCATTAATAAGAAGAACAAAAAATATAGAGGAATTTACAAAAATTAAATATGCAGATTTAACGATAGATTTAGTAAAAAAGGAAGTTTTTAGAAATAATAAAAAGATAGATTTAACAGCAAAAGAGTTTGAACTACTTGAATATTTAGCAAAAAATGCAGAAAAAATTGTTACGAGAAATATGATTTTACAAAATGTATTTGATATAAACTTTGATATAAATAGCAATATTGTAGATGTTCATATATTTAGACTGCGAGAAAAAATAGATAGAGGATTTGATAAAAAATTGATACATACCGTCCGTGGATTTGGATATGTTCTTAAAACTGATGAATCTTAGAAAAACTATATTCTTTAAACTTGTTTTTGTATATTCCTTAATTATTGCAATATCTTTAACATTCTCTTTTTTTACCATTTACTCATTTTTTGAAGCCTATTTAGATAGTCAGGTAAAAAAAGATTTGATAGAAACGGCAAAATGGGCAGATTCTGTTTATAAAAAAGAAGGTTTAAAAGAGTTGATAGAACAGATAAAAAGAGAAGCAGAAGTTATTGATGAAAGGGAGTTATTTTATAAAATTTATGATAAAAATGGAAATATAATTTTAAGCACAAATACAGCAGTTCATACAAAAGATATAGCTTTAAAATTAGAAGATGCAGGGATATTAAAAAAAGGAAATTTTGTAATTAAGAAAATTGATTATTTTTATGTAATTTTTTATAAACTTTCTGATAAATATACTTTTGTTGTTGGCGAATCCATTTTAGATAATAACAAAATGCTTAATAAACTTCAAGAAATATTTTATATATCCGGAATAATTGCATTTTTATTATCATTTTTTGCATCTGTTTTCACAACTTTTATATTTGTTAAAAAATTAAGAAAAATATCAGATACAGCAAAAGCTATATCTTCTACATCTTCCTTAGATAAAAGAATCCCTGTTAAATATATTTCAGATGAAGTAGACGAACTTGCAATACTTCTAAACCAATCCTTTGATAAGATAGAAACATTAATAAAATCCATAAAAGAAACCTCAGAAAATATAGCACATGATTTAAAAACACCAATAGCAAGAATACGAAGTTCAGCAGAATTATTACTTTTAGAGGAAAAGTTAGATAAAAAATGTGCAGATACAGTTGTATATATTATAGAAGAAACAGATAGACTTAACTCTATGATAGTTGATTTGCTTACGATTTCTAAATTAGAATCCGGAGCTTATATACTAAAAAAAGAAAAGATAAATCTTTCTTCTATTCTTCAAAACTTATATGAACTGTTTAAGAATTATGCTAAATCAAAAGGTATTAATCTACAAGCAGATATTCAGGAAAATATATTTATAGAGGGAGATACAAAATATATAAGTAGGGCTGTATCAAATCTGATTGATAATGCTATAAAATTTAATAAACCAAATGGTAAGGTGATTATATCTTTAAAAGAAGAAGATGAAAAAATTATTTTATCTATCACAGATACCGGTATAGGAATACCAGAAGATAAAATAGATAAAATTTTTGATAAATTCTATCAAGTTGATGAAAGTAGGTCTATATCAGGCTCAGGTCTTGGGCTTTCTCTTGTAAAGGTTGTATTGGAAAAACATAATGCAAAATTGGATATATTCAGTAAAGAAGGAGAAGGAACGAATATTGTAATTACTTTTCCAAAAATTACAAATTTGTAATCTAAATTTAATTTTTTTGTAATTTTTAGTACTTATTATATTTATAACTTAAAATTTTTAAGGAGGAAGAAATGAAAAAATTAGTTTTAGCATCTGCATTAGTTTTATCTTCTGCAGTATTATTTAGCTGCCAAAAGAAAGAGGAACAACCAGCTCAGCAGCAAGCTCCAGCTGAACAACAAGCTCCAGCACAACAACCGGCAGAACAACCAGCTGCACAACCAGCTCAACCGGCTGAGCAACAAGCTGCTCCAGCAGGACAAGAACAACAAGCACCTGCAGCAGGTCAAGAGCAACAAGCTCCAGCACAACAACCAGCTGGAAAATAATATAGGAAATGTTTAAGTAAGTAAGTAAAAAACTTTATTTTATAGGAGGTGTCAGACATGAAAAAATTAGTATTAGCAACTCTCTCAGTAGCAGTTTTTGGACTTGGATTTGCTTCTATGGCTGAAGAAGCAAAACAAGAAGCAAAACCAGCAGCTGAAGCAGCAGCTCCAGCTAAAGAAGAGAAAAAAGCTCCAGCTAAAAAAGCTCACAAAGCTCACAAAGCTAAAAAAGCTGTGAAAAAAGAAGAGAAAAAAGAAGAAAAGAAATAATCTTCTTAAAAGTGACGGCTCCTATGCCGTCTCTTTATTATTAATTATCCAATTAATATCAAATCTGAAATTCAAAAATAGAAAACTTACATCTTCAAACTAAATATTAAAAAACTTAAAAAGAAGAACTTTCAGAGCTACAAACTAGAAAAATTCTTTAAAATTTTATCATACCGGAATAGAGCCAGTATATTTAGTTTGGATATTTACTCCGGCAGATGAACTGTTTCCAACTGTACAGCCTCTTTTTCCTATAACTAATATTCTTTCAATTTGCTCTTTTGTTAAATCTCCATCAAAAGAAACATTTATTTCAACAGTTTCATATCTATTTTCATTTTCATGTTTTTTACCTTTTACTTCTACATTTAGATTTTCAATTTTCAAGCCTTTATGGTTTACGTAGGCTTTTACTGTAGTGGCAAAACAATGGGCAATAGATATTAGATATAATTCAGAAGCAGATACTCCTAAATCAGAAATATTAAAAGATTTTTCACCGGATTTAGCTATAAAATTATCATTTTCTAAGGATACATTTACAACTTTTTCTTTATTTTCCATTTTCCTCTCCTGCTATTTTAGTTTTACTTAAAATATTATAAAAATTTTTGTTAAAAAATGATTAGCATCATCTCATTTTATTCTTTTTGAGATAATTTTAAACTCTTCTGTGCCGGCTACTTTCAAAATCTGGAATAATATTGTTTCTGTGCAGGTAATAACTGTTCCGGCATCCTGTAATAATCTAAGGGCTATTTCTTTGTTTTCTTTACTTCTGGAACAAACTGCATCAGCTACAATATGAACTATATAACCCATTTTTAAAAGCTCAAGAGCAGTTTGTAATACACATATATGGGTTTCCATTCCTGTTAATATTAATTTTTTCCTGTTAATTTGTTTTATTTTGTTTTCAAAGTCAGATTCATTACAGCAGTTAAAAGATAGTTTTTCGATAGGATTATATTCCGGTAAAACTTGTTGTATTTCAGGAACGGTTTTCCCAAGCCCTTTTGGATATTGTTCTGTTAGTGATATGGGAATATTCATCATTTTTGATAACTCTATAAGATGAACCGTATTATTTATAACTTTTTCTCTTTCTTCCATAACAGAAGCAAGTTTATCCTGAATATCAATTATTATAAGAGCTACATCTTCTTTATCTAAAAAGTATTTATCAAGCATGATTTACTCCTTTTTTAGTGATTATTTCAAATAGTATAACAAAATTGCTTATAAAAAATCCTACTAAAACAGAAAATTCATATTTAAATATAAATTCTAAAACAAACCAAGATATAAAACCGGATAACATTGAAATCAATGCAAACTTACTGCTTACTTTTTTTGAATACAAACCAAATATGAAAGGTGCAAACAAAGATACAAGAGTTATTACAGAAGATGAAGCTACGAGCTCATAAATAGAAGAACCTGAAAATGCAATTATAAGAGATAAAAAAGCCACAAATAAAACCGAGATTTTAGTGATAAATAACAAAGTTTTATCTGTTAAAGAAGGAAATAAATATTTAAGAATATTTTCTGATAAAATAGCAGAAGGTGCCAAAATTGCGGCACTTGCAGTGCTAAGTATTGCAGAAACCAAAGCTCCAAAAAATAAAACCTGCGTAATAAAACTGCATTTTTGCATTATAATAGTTGGTAAATCTATCTGATTTTCCGTAGGAATTAAAAATTTTCCGAAAAGAGCTAAAAATAAAGGAATTAAAGCAACAGTAAGATACATAAAACCGGCAAAATATGAAGAATAAACTGCAACTTTTTCGGATTTAGAAGACATAAATCTTTGAAATAAATCTTGCCCCGGAAGAGAGCCAAGACCTATTATTATCCATGCAGTTATATAAGCTAAAATATCCTTTAAATTAAATTCAGGATAAAATCTAAAGAAATCCGGTGGAAGTTTATTAAATATTTCAGAAATAGAAGGAATTTGATTATAAATCTCATAAAAAGCAAAAGATAAGCCAATTATTATAACTATTGTTTGGATAAAATCTGTTAAAGCAATAGCCCACATACCACCGATATATGTATAAAAAACCACAACAAAAAATCCGATAAGTATAGATAAATTGGTGTTTAAACCGGTAATAGTTTTAAAAACTATCCCAAATGCTACAAATTGGGCTGCTATCCAACCAAAATAAGAAACAATCAAAAAAAATGAAGATATAATCTCTACCTTTTTTCCATATCTAACTTTAAAAAAATCACCAAATGTTAATAAATTCATTCTATAAAGTGGTTTTATAATTAATAATCCGGCTAAAAATAAACATAATGCAGCACCAAATGGTTCTTCAATTACACCGATTAATCCTTTCTCTACAAATTCAGAAGGAGCTCCGAGAATAGTTTCAGACCCAAACCATAATGCAAATAAAGCAAAAGTAGATAAAGAAAGCGGAAGAGACCTTCCGGCTAAAAGATAATCTTTTTCTGATTTTATAAATTTAGAAGCATAAACACCAATTAAAACTGTAATTAATAAATATATTACAATAAATAAACCAAGCATTTATGCCTGAAGTTTTTCTTTCCAGTAATTAATCTGCTGGAGAATTCTTTCTTTTGCAGTGCCACCAAAAGATTTTCTTCTATCGGCAACAACATAAGCAGATAATAAATTTAAAGCATCTTCTTCAAATAAAGGTGAGAAATTTTTAAGTTCTTCTAATTTTATATCTTCAAGCTCTCTATTTTGTGAAATAAGATAAGCAACAATTTTACCTACTATATGATGGGCTTCTCTGAAAGGGACGCCTTTTTCTGCTAAATAATTTGCTAAATCAGTAGCAAGGGCAAAACCACCGGCTGCTTTTTCTGTATTTTCTTTTTTTATTTTAAGACCATCTATTATTTTTGTTATACCTATTATAGAGCCTTTTAAGGTTTTAACAGCATCAAATACCGGTTCTTTATCTTCCTGTAAATCCCTATTATATGCAAGAGGAAGACCTTTAACAATAGTCAGAAGTGAAACTAAATCTCCATATACTCTTCCGGTTTTACCTCTTATTAATTCAAGGACATCAGGATTTTTTTTCTGGGGCATTATAGATGAGCCGGTTGTTAATTTATCCGGAAGTTCTACAAAATTAAATTCTGATGAAGAGTAAATAATTAAATCTTCACTTAATCTGGACATATTTGCCATGCAGATAGAAGAACAAGATAAAAACTCTATTGCAAAATCTCTACTTGCAGTTGCATCTATTGAATTCCTCATAATAGAAGAAAAACCAAGTTCCTTTGCCACAAATTCCCTATCAATAGGAAAATCTACACCGGCAACTGCACCACTACCAAGAGGAAGCTCATTAACTCTTTTTAAATTATCTCTAAATCTTTCTATATCCCTATTAAACATTTCCAGATATGCCATAAAATAATGGGAAGCTCTAATTGGTTGTGCCCTTTGAAGATGGGTATATGCAGGCATAACAATATCTATATATTCTTCTGCTTTTTTTAATAAAGATTTTTGCAGTTTTATAAGTAATTCTATAATTTCTTGAATCTGCTCTTTTAGATATAATCTGAATGCTGTTATAACTTGGTCATTTCTTGACCTTCCGGTGTGAACTTTACCACCGATATTTCCAATTCTTTCTATTAATGCTTTTTCTATATTCATATGGACATCTTCAAGTTCCCTTTTCCACTGAAATCTTCCTTTTTTTATATCTTCTGCTATCTGATTTAAACCTTCTATTATTTTTTCTGCTTCTTCTTTTGGAATAATACCTTGTTTTGATAGCATCTTTACATGGGCTATGCTACCTTTTATATCATATAATGCAAGTTCTTTATCAAAAGATACACTTTCTGTAAATTCTTCAACAAAAGCATCTGTATTTTCAGAAAATCTTCCACCCCAAAGTTTATTTTCAGCCATTTTTCTCCTCACTAAGATATAATCTTACAAGATTTAATGCAAATTGGGATATATATAATCTAACATCATTTCTTTCTGCTTTATAAATCTCTTTATAAACAACTGATTCTTTCCCGTTAAAAAATCCTATATAATGAAGTCCAAGGGGTTTTTCCGGTGTATCTCCTGTTGGCCCTGCTATTCCGGTATCACTTAAAGCAAAATCTGTTTTAAAAATTCTAATTGCTCCTTCCACCATCTGCTTTGCAACCGGCTCGCTTACTGCTCCGTATCTTTCAATATCTTCTTTTTTTACACCGAGTATATTTATTTTAGCTTCATTTGAGTAAGAAACAACACCACCTAAAAAATATTCAGATGAACCGGCAACATTTACTATTCTTGAGGCTATCAGACCACCGGTAGAAGATTCTGCAGTAGATATTGTTTTTTTATTTTCTTTTAGCAATTTGCCTACAACTTCTTCCATTTCTAAATTATCTTCTGCATATATATTTTTTCCGAGCCTATCTCTTATAACTGCTATTTTATTTTCTAAGAATAATTTTTGGGTATCTTTCACAAATATATCAACACCTTTTGGAGATACATTATAAGAAAGATTATCTATATCTTTTAGAAGATAATTTAAATCAAGCTCATTTATCCCAAATGTTCTAAACAGATGAACAAATCTTTTTTTCTCTTTTAATCCAACTCTATCAAAAATTTCTTCAAGCATATCTTTCATTTCAGAAGGAACACCGGGAACTGCTATAACGGCTTTTTTAACATCATCTAAAACTTTTAAAAATCCTAAGGCTCTACCTGTTTTGCTTTTAATTGGAACACTTCCATAAGGTATTTTTGCCATACTTTTTCTTTCATCTGTGAATTCCAAAGCTCTTTCAAAATAATAATTTTTTAAGTATTTTAGCCATTCTTCATCATAAACAAGAGGAACACCTATTGCAGAAGATACTGCTTCCCTTGTTAAATCATCAGATGTAGGTCCAAGCCCACCGGATATGATTACAATATCAGCTTTATCAAGTCCAATCTTTATATAATACTGAATTAGATAAAAATCATCAGGAGCTAATGTTATACCAACAACATCAACTCCTCTTTCAAAAAGCTCTTTTGCTATATAATTCCCATTTTTATCTATTTTTCTTCCTTCTGTAAATTCAGAGCCGGTAACAAGAATAAATGCTTTCATTGCTTTATCACCCTGTTTATAGTTAATTTGATATTTCTATCTCCTGATTTTACTAAAATAGCTTCCGATTCGCAATCTCCTTCAGATGGAACAACTGCACCGGATTTTGATATTCTGGCAGATAATATTAGCTCTCCTTCAAACTCTTTAAATCTTTCTTCTGATAAGACCTCTGCCGGAGATACAGAAAATTTATAAGGAAATTTTGGATTTGTTACATTTTTAACTGCAAGAGGTTGAGGAGTTATTCCTTTTCTAACGATTATAAATAAAGTTCCGCTACATTTATCTTTTATTGAGCTATCAATATTTATCTCTCCTTCAATCTGATTTTTGTCTATAAAATAAGCTTCCGGAGGCAAACTCTGACATCCTATAACTAAAACAAATAAAGCCATAAATAATTTCTTCATATTCTTCCCTTTAAATTTTTTATTTAAATATAATAGCAAATTTTGAGAAAAAGATATTGGATTAATCGCCGATTTTTAATAAATCCCTTAATTCATCTTCCATTCTTCTACATTTTTATGCAAAATTCATGCCAATTGATATGCTTTATTTTTTTCAGCTTTTAAAACTTTCAATTAGTGAGTAAATATTAACTGATAAGAATATCCGAATAAGCTAATATTTTATTTTGAAAAATATTTTTTATTTTGCGATATATCAATTTTGCATAATGAAATGAATTAAAATTTTTGCATAACAAATATTATGCTACAATTTAATGATAAAATAAGCGGAGGATTAAAATGCATGAGATATTTTTATATCTTGCAATAATTTTGTTTTTAGCCAGATTATTTGGGGATATTTTTAATAGATTTGGTGTTCCATCTGTTCTTGGGGAGATATTTGTAGGCATTTTGCTTGGTCAATCTGTGCTTGGAATTATTCAAATAAATGATATTATAAAAATATTGGCAGAGATAGGTGTTATTTTATTACTTTTTCAAGTTGGAATTGAAGCAGATATTCATCAATTAAAAAAAGTAGGTTTTTCTGCATTTATAGTTGCAACTATCGGAGCATTTACTCCAATGGCTTTAGCATTTTTCGTTTCTTGTTATTTGCTTGACTTACCTTTTTTAACATCTTTATTTATCGGTGGGACTTTGACGGCTACAAGTATTGGTATAACTGTTAGAATACTTGAAGATTTAAAAAAGATGAAAGAAAGATTTGCCCAAATTGTTTTAGGTGCTGCAGTTTTAGATGATATTTTTGGAGTAATTGTTTTAGCCACTTTATTTGAATTTTCTAAGGAATCTTCCATTCATATTGATAAGATATTTAAACTTATTCTTTATATTGCTACATTCTTTTTATTGGCTCCAATTTTAGCCCAATTTATGGCAAAATTTATTAAAATATTGGCCGAAAAACTTGCTACCATAGATTTTATTCCTCCTACTATTTTAAGTATGGTGTTTTTCTTTGCTTATCTTTCTCACAAATTTGGTTCTCCTGAAATTTTAGGTTCATTTACAGCCGGTATGGCTTTATCAAGAAGATTTGTTATTCCTTTTGCTACATTTTTAAAACCGGATGAAAAAATGACAGAAAAGATAGAACATAGTATAAATCCTCTTGTTTGGGTATTAACTCCTATCTTTTTTGTGTCAGTTGGATTACAGCTTGATTTAAAAGCTATAGATTTTAGCTCTCTTCATTTTTGGGGATTGGCAGTATCTCTTTTGATTATTGCTTTTGTCGGTAAAATTATTTCCGGATTTTTTGTAAAAGGTTCTATACAAGAGAAATTATCCGTAGGTTTTTCTATGCTTCCAAGGGGTGAAGTTGGTCTAATATTTGCAGAATTTGGAAGAATGTCCGGTTTATTTGATAGCTTGATTTATGCTGTTGTTATATTTGTGGTTGCAATCACAACCCTTGCTTCCCCTATTATGTTAAAGATGCTTTTAAAGAAGAGTTAACAATTTTTGCTTTTTCATAATCTTGTGGTGTGTTTATACTCCAAAATGATAATAAATCTTTATCTATATGGCTTATTTCTTCTTGATTTATGATTTTTACATTTAAAATTTCAAATAATGCGAAAAGAGATTTTTTTCCTTGTTGATATAAATCTTTTGCTTTAAATAAAGCTTCTTTTTTATATAAATCTATCTCTTTGTTGCCTATGAGTATTAGGTTAGATGAGTATTTAATTAAAGATTTAACAATTTTTCTTAAAGAAGTTTCCCATTCTTTTACTTTGTCCGCCGACAAGTAAAACAGAAGTCAAACTTCCCATAATGCTGTTGTTAGATATTTTTCTCCTCCATCAGGTGATATAAATACGATGACACCTTCCTTTATCTCTCTGGCTATCTGTATAGCTGCTTCAAATGCTGCTCCTGTTGATTGTCCTACAAATATTCCTTCTTTTCTTGCAAGCTCTCTTGCCCTTTGATAAGCTATATCAGTTCCTACAAACATTGTTCTATCTAATCTGTTTTCATCAAATATTCCCGGTTTTATAGATGTTTCTATATATTTTAATCCTTCTATACCGTGGAATGGACTATCGGGCTGAACACCTATAACCTGAATATTTTCATTATATATCTTTAATCTTCTTCCGGTTCCCATTACTGTTCCACCTGTTCCAATACCTGCGATAAAATGGGTTATCTTGCCGTTTGTTTGATTCCATATTTCAACGGCAGTAGAGTAAAAATGGGCTTTCCAGTTAGCATCATTATTGTATTGGTCTATATAAAAATATTTATCCGGATTTTTTTCTACAAGTTTTCTAACATATATTATGGCTCCATCTGTGCTTTCAAGAGGATTTGTAAAATGTATTTTTGCTCCGTAAGCCTGTATTATTTTTTTTCTTTCTTCACTTACATTAGAAGGCATCGCAAGTTCTACTTTGTATCCAAGAGCTGTCCCAACCATTGCAAGAGCTATTCCGGTATTTCCTGATGTTGCATCTATTATTACTTTATCCTTTGTGAGTTTACCGGATTGGATTGCTTCTAAAATCATTCTTGTTGCCGGTCTATCCTTTACAGAACCACCGGGATTAAAACCTTCAAGTTTTATATAAATTTCTATATTCTTATTTTTAATATCATCCGGCAAAGATTTTTCAAGCTTTACAAGTGGTGTATTCCCAACAAGCTCAAGTATAGAATTTCTTGTTTTTCTTATGCATTCATCATGTTCACCTAATACCCACATAAACTTACCTGCCTTTGTTGTGATAAGATTATAATATCATATTTCAATATGAGAGGTATAGATTATGATGGAAGATATGGTTATTGATATATTTGAGGAAAGTGCAAGAATAAAGAAAGAATTTGTTTATGAATATGCCGAAGATATAGTAAATTTTGGTATTTTACTTGCAAAAAGATTAGAAGCAGGATTTAAGGTTCTTATTTGTGGAAATGGAGGAAGTGCAGCAGATAGCCAGCATTTTGCAGCAGAAATAGTAGGAAGATTTGAAAAAGAAAGAAAAAGCTATAAAGCTATTGCATTAACAACAGATACATCAATACTTACTGCAGTAGGAAATGATTATGGATTTGATTATATATTTTCAAAACAAGTGGAAGCCATTGGAGAGAAAGGAGATATTTTAATAGGTATATCAACATCCGGTAATTCTAAGAATGTAATTGAAGCAGTTAAGGTTGCAAAAGAAAAAGGTTTATTTACAGTTGGATTTTTGGGCAAAGATGGTGGTATTTTAAAAGAAATTGTAGATAAGGCATTTATTGTTAAATCTGATAACACGGCAAGAATACAGGAAACCCATCTTGTTTTAGAACATACTATTTGCAAAATCATAGATATGTATCTTACCGGTGAAATAGAAAAGTAAATATATGGTAAAATATTGTTATATGCATTCAGGAGGCTAAAAAGATGAAAATTGCCGTTGATAAATCAGATTTTCAAGATGCCTTAAAAAAGGTTTCCGGTGTTACCGAAAAAAAATCATCTTTACCTATTCTTACCAATTTTTTACTTGAAGCAAAAGATGATTATTTATATATAATCGGAACGGATTTAGAGATATTTAGCTGGTATAGAATACCTGCAAAAATAGAAGAAGAAGGAAAAATCTGCGTAAATGCAAAAAAGATTACAGATATATCAAAATTGGTATCCGGAAATGAGATTTTAATATACAAAGAAGAAAATACATTAAAAATAAAATCTGCCAAAACCAATTATAAACTTCAAACATTTGACCCGGAAGATTTTCCTAAGATGCCGGAGTTTCAAGAAAATAATGCATTTTATATATCAGGAGTATCACTTTTAAGAGGAATATCTTCCGTAATGTATGCATCATCAAAAGAAAGTAGCAGATATGCTCTTTCAGGTGTAGCATTTTCTATGAAAGGAAATATTATAGATTTTGTGGCAACAGATGGACACAGACTTGCTTTATACAGGGTAAATACAGACCAAAATCTTGAAAAGAATATTTTAATCGTTCCTCAAAAAGCCCTAAATGAGCTTAAAAAATTAATAACCGGATTAGAAGATATTGAAATTAGCTATGTAGATTCAGAATCAATGTTATTCTTTAAATCAAAAGAATGGCTCTTGGCAACAAGATTGGTAGAAGGAGCTTTTCCTGATTATGAAGCAGTTATTCCGGAAAGCTATAATATAGAGATTGTTTTAAATATAGAAGAGTTTGAAAATGCATTAAAAAGGGTTTCTGTTGTTATAGATTCTGATATAAAACCGGTAGTAATCAGACTGGAAGATAATAAAATGATAATAAAAACACCATCTTCCGAAGAAAATCAGGCAGAAGAACAACTTGATATAGAATATAACCAAGAACCATTTGAGATAGGATTTAACTCAAGATATATAATAGATGCTTTGGAACCTATTGAAGAAAAGGAATTTATTATAAGATTTACATCGCCACAGGCACAAACATTGATTTTGCCAAAAGAAGAACAAAATTATAAAGCCATAGTTATGCCTATGGAAGTAAAATAATAAAAGAGGAGAAAAAATGGAACATATAGATTATACAGCCGAAAGTATTCAAGCAGTTACAGGGTTAGACCACGTTAGAGCAAGACCTGCTATGTATATAGGAGATATAGGTGAGCGTGGAGTTCACCATCTTATATGGGAAATATTAGATAATGCCGTTGATGAAGCAATGGCAGGTTTTGCTAAAAATATAACAGTAATCATCCATGAAGATGGCTCTGTAACTGTAGAAGATGATGGTAGAGGTATTCCGGTTGATATCCATCCGGAGTATAATATGCCGGCAGTTCAGATGGTATTTACAATACTTGGAGCTGGTGGAAAATTCTCTAAGAAAGCTTACCAATACTCTGGTGGATTACACGGAGTTGGAGCCTCTGTAGTTAATGCTTTATCAAAATGGTTGGTCGTTGAAGTTTACAGAAATGGAAAAATATACAGACAACAATATGAATATGGAAAACCTATAACAGAATTAAAAGAGATAGGCTCAACAACAAAAAGAGGAACAAAAGTAACATTTAAGCCTGATGATTCTATATTTGAAACAGTTAATATTAAATATGATATTGTTGCAAAAAGATGTAGAGAGCTTGCATTTTTAAACCCAGGGGTAAGATTTACGGTTATAGATGAAAGAAAAGATATTCAAGAAACATTTTATTACGAAGAAGGTATAAAAGATTTTGTCAGAGTTTTAAATCAGGCAAAAGAGCCATTATTTGATGAAATAATATATATAAAAGATGAAAAAGATGGAGTTTTGGTTGAGGTAGCTTTCCAATATACAAAAAGTTATAACGAAGTATTGGAAAGTTTTGTAAATAATATAAAAACAATAGAAGGTGGAACCCATGTTTCCGGATTTAGAGCCGGACTAACAAAATCAATGAATAAAACATTGTCAGGAATGAGACTTCCAAAAGAGTTAAAATCAGGCGTCAGCGGAGATGATTTAAGAGAAGGATTAACAGCAGTTATATCTGTAAAAGTTCCGGAACCACAATTTGAAGGACAAACAAAAACAAAACTTGGAAATCAAGACGTTAGAAGAATAGTAGAATCTATTGTATCGGATTATTTAACAGAATATTTTGAAAAAAATAAAGATATAGCTTTAAAGATTGCAGAAAAAGCAATAGAAGCAGCAGTTGCAAGAGAAGCAGCAAGAAAAGCAAAAGAGATTTCCAGAAGAAAATCATTCTTAGAAGATACAACATTACCGGGTAAATTAGCAGATTGTTCTGAAACAGAGCCATCTTTATGTGAGTTATTTATAGTGGAAGGAGAATCTGCCGGAGGAAGTGCAAAACAAGGTAGAGATAGAAGAACACAGGCAATATTGCCACTTAAAGGTAAAATTTTAAATGTAGAAAAAGCAAGAATAGATAAAATATTATCAAATGAAGAAGTTAGAGCAATAATAAATGCAATAGGAACCGGTATAGGACTTCAAATACAATCAGAAGAAGGAGATAAACAGGAGGAAGGATTTGATTTATCAAAATTAAGATATCACAAAATAATAATAATGGCAGATGCAGATGTTGATGGCTCCCATATAACAACCTTATTGCTTACCCTATTTTATAGATATTTCCCTCAAATAATAGAAAATGGACATCTATATATTGCCCAACCACCTTTATATAAACTAAAAAAAGGACGCTCAGAGATATATATAAAAGATGATGAAGAACTAAACAGAATGATAATAGATTTCGCCTGTGAAGAAATAAATATAGAAGGAAAAAATATAACAAAATTACAACTAAAAGATATAACAAAAAAAGCAAAAGAGTATAAAGAACTAAAAGAAAGTCTTTATAAAAGAAAAGATAAAAAGATAATGGATATTGTATTCAAAGAAAATATAACAGAAGAAGATTTACAAAATTTACAAAAAGTTGAAAAAATTGTAAATACTTTAAAAGAAGTAGCACCGGAATATGAGATATATTATCAATTTGATGACCAAGAAGCAGAATATAAAATAATCTGCGAAAGAAGAGAAAGATTTAATATTTATCAAACAATAATAGATAATCATCTTCTTTCATCTTATGCTTACAACAGAATTAAAGAGATTGAAAAAGAGATAAAACAAACCTTAGGAGAACTTCCGATTGTTTTAAATTATAAAAATGAATCAAAAATAGTTGAAGATTTAGATAATCTATTTGATACTATAAAAGAAATAGGCTCTTCCGGTATAGAGATACAAAGATATAAAGGGCTTGGTGAGATGAATCCGGAACAACTTTGGGAAACTACAATGAACCCAAAAACAAGAAGATTAATACAGGTAACAATAGAAGATGCAGCCCTTGCAGATGAGGTATTTTCTATTTTGATGGGTGAAAAAGTAGAACCAAGAAAAGAGTTTATTATGAAATATGCAAAAGAAGCTAAAAATATTGATATTTAACTTCTTATTAATACTGGTATTTTTTACAGAAGCTATTGCTCAAGTTCAGGTTGTAGGAGCAAAAAGGGATATTCTAAAAGGTAAAATTTTGGAAGAAGAAGATTTAACATATATAACCATAGGGTATAAACAATCAGGAACATTTGAAAATATAAATGATTTAATCGGGAAAAAATTAAAATATAATATAAAAGCCGGTGAAGTAATAAAAGATTTTATGTTAGATGATTTTGATATAAAGCCAAATACAAAAGTAAAGATAATATATGATAAGAATGGAATTAGAATAGAACTGCTTGGTAGAACAGTTGAAGGTGGAAAAATAGGTGATATAATAAAAGTTAAAAATATATCCACAAATAAAGTAATAAAATGCAAAGTGTTAGATGCAAATACAGTTTTATATATAACTGGCGAAAATTAAGAGGTGAATTAATATGAAGGGGAGATTATTATTATTATTAATGATACCGGTTTTATCTGCATGTAGTTCTAAAACTAATTTTGGAAAACCATATAATCCAAATCCTCCTGAAATAGCCCAGCAAGATACAAAACCAAAATCCTTAGGTTCTTTATATACAGGAAGTTATAATAATCTATTCTCTGACAGTAAGGCTTTTGCAGTAGGAGATATTATCACAATAAAAGTTTATGAGAATTTAGCTGCAACTACCGGTGCAAATACAAAAACATCAGAAAATAGCAATATGGATTTAAATGCACCAAGCCCTGTTTTAATGGGTAAAAAAGTATTTAATAAAGAGCCGGTTGCAGGAATTACAGAAAAACAATCAGATACATTTCAAGGTTCTGCAAAAACAGATAGAAATGCAAAACTTATAGCTTCTATATCTGCAAGGGTTGTAAAAGTATATCCAAATGGAAATATGTTTATTGTAGGTCAAAAAACTATCAAGGTAAATGATGATTACCAAACATTAAAGATATCCGGAATAGTAAAACCTACAGATATACTTCAAGATAACTCAATAGATTCTTCCAGAATTTCTGATATGTATGTGGAATATAACGGAGAAGGATACTTTAATGAAGCAGCAAGACCAGGTTGGCTTGCACAATTTATAAAGAAAATTTGGCCATTTTAATTGAGGGGTAATTATTGTGAAAAAGATAATATTATTTTTAATTCTTGTGATAACTTTTAATGCTTTTGGAAAGAATAATGTAAAGATAAGAGATGAAGTTGAGATTTCCGGAATGAGAACAAACTATTTAACAGGATATGGTATTGTTGTAGGTTTAAACGGAACAGGAGATGGGACAACAAGTAAATTTACCTTAATAACAATAGCCAATATGCTAAGAAAATTTGGTATATATATAGACCCTAATCAAGTAAAAACAAAAAATGCAGCAGCAGTAATTGTTACTGCCAATATGCCACCTTTTGCAAAACCCGGAATGAGTTTTGATGTATCTGTTAGCTCTATTTCAGATGCAAAAAGTATAGCAAATGGTGTTTTAATCAGAACACCTCTCTATGGCCCTGATGGCAAAATATATGCCTTTGCACAAGGTCCTGTTTCTACCGGTGGTGGATTTAGTGAATCTAATAAAGGTGGAAAAATAGAAAAAAATTTTCCTACTTCCGGAATAGTTGTAAACGGTGGAATTATGGAAGAAGAACTTCCAATAAATTTAGAAGATATACCTTTTATAACTCTATCTTTAAAAAATCCTGATTTTGAAAAATCCTCCCAGATAGCAAAAGTAATAAATGATAAATTTGGAAAAATAGCTACAGCAGTTGATGCTACATCTGTTGTTGTAAATTTACCGAAAAATGTAAACAAAACAGAGTTCATTGCAAAAATACTGGATTTAGAAATTCAATCGGATTCTGAACCTACAGTTGTGATATATGAAAAAACAGGAACTGTGATAATGAGCGGAGATATAAAGATAGACCCTCCTGTTTATGTAGCTCATTCTAATATATATGTTGTAGTAGAAAAAACTCCGGTAATATCCCAACCGCCACCACTTTCCGGTGGTACTACAACCACTGCGGAAGTAACAACAACAACTGTAAAAGAGGAAAAAGGAAGAATAATATCTATAGAATCACCAAAACTTTCAGACCTTGTTAAAGCTTTAAATGACCTTGGAGTATCACCAAGGGATATGATAGCAATATTACAGGCAATAAAAAATGCCGGTAAAATTCATGCAAAAATTATAGTAATGTGAGGTTAAAAATGGAACCTATTCAATCTTTTTTTGATTTTAAATCTCTACAAGAAAATAAAAATATAGAAAAAGTTGTGGAAGGTTTTGAATCTATCTTTGCCCAAATGATTATAAAAGAGATGAGAAAATCTGTAGAAGAAAATTCATTCAGTAGCAGAATGTACTGGGATATGTTTGATATGCAGTTAGCCCAGATAATAGCTCAAAATGATGGATTACATCTTAGGGATTATTTTTTAAATGCCTTAAAAGCTTACCAGTCAAACTTAAAAAGTGAGGAATAAGTTTGGAAGGGGTTTTATCTTTATTTAATAGAGTACAGCAATACTCAGATGCAATTATTGTTGTTTTAATTATTGTTATTATTGGCTCAATGGTTTTGCCAGTACCGGCATTTTTGCTTGATATATTACTTACTTCAAGTATCACTTTTTCCTTAATTATTTTAATGACAACTGTATATGTAAAAAAATCCTTGGAAATAACTGCATTTCCTTCTTTACTTTTAATAGCAACCCTTTTCAGATTATCTTTAAATGTCGCTTCTACAAGAAGAATATTGCTCCATGGCCATGAAGGGCCAGATGTTGCCGGACATGTTATACAATCTTTCGGGCAGTTTGTGGTTGGTGGAAGTTATGTTGTCGGTATAGTAGTTTTTGCTATCCTTGTAGTTATAAACTATATAGTAATAACTAAGGGAACAGAAAGGATATCCGAAGTTGCAGCACGATTTACTTTAGATGCTATGCCTGGTAAACAGATGAGCATTGATGCAGATTTAAACAGTGGACTTATAGATGAAAAAGAAGCCCAAAGAAGAAGGGAAGAGATAAGAAAAGAGGCAGATTTTTATGGAGCTATGGATGGTGCCTCTAAATTCATCAGAGGAGATGCAGTTGCCGGTATCATAATTACGCTTGTCAATATGATAGGTGGTATCATAATAGGTGTTGTCCAAAGAGGAATGGATTTCCAAACAGCTTTGCAAAACTTTACTATATTAACAATAGGAGATGGTTTGGTTAGCCAGATACCTGCACTTATAACATCAACAGCTGCCGGTTTAATGGTTACAAGGGCTGCTTCCGAAACAAATCTTGGAAAAGAGATATTTACCCAACTTACTTCTTATCCAAAAGCTTTATGGATGGCATCCGGAGCAATATTTATAATGGGAATAATCCCTGGAATGCCATTTTTACCATTTAGTATATTATCAGGTATAGTAGCTCTAACCGGTTATCTAACATATTTAACAATAAAAGAAAAAGAGAAAAAAGAAAAAGAAGAAAGAGCAAAAGAAATCCTAAAAGAAGCAACAAAAGAAGAACCACCGGAAGAAATAATCACTCAGCCGGATGTTATAGCTTTTGAAGTAGGATACGGATTAATTCCTTATCTTGAAGAAGAGCAAAATGGGGAACTTTTAAAAAGAATAAAATCATTAAGAAGACAGCTTACAAGGGATTTAGGAATACCAATTCCTCTTATTCATATAAGAGATAATCTCACATTAAAACCGGGAGAATACAGAATATTAATCAAAGGTATAGAAGTAGCAAGAGGTGAAGTTATACCAGGCAAATATCTTGCAATAGATACAGGTAATGTAAGAGAAAAAATAGACGGTATACCAACAAAAGACCCTACTTTCGGATTAAATGCATACTGGATAGATGAAAGCTTAAAAGATAAAGCAAAGATTGCCGGATATACAGTTGTTGATATACCTACTGTTATTATAACCCATTTATCAGAAACATTAAAACAAAATCTAAGTGAGATATTAACAAGAGCTATTGTTAAAGATATGATAGATAATCTTGCTAAAAAATATCCTATTGTTAAAGATATTGTACCGGAGCAAGTTCCACTTAATGTAATCCATAGGGTATTACAAAATCTTCTTAAAGAAAAAATACCTATCAATGATATCTTGAGTATTCTTGAAACATTATCCGATTATATTAGAAAAACGGAAGATATAGATTTATTAACAGAGTTTGTTAGACAATATCTTCAAAAAAGAATAACTTCAATATATGCGAAAAATGGCAGTCTTGATGCTATTGTTTTAAGTGCAAAAGTAGAAGATTATATAAACCAAAAATTAAGAGAAAATAATTGGCAGATGCCATCTTTTGACCCAGTTTTTATCCAAAATTTAATATCAAAAATAACGCCTTATATGGAGCAGTTTTTAATAAAAGGTGAGGAGCCGGTATTACTTACATCTCCTGCAGTAAGAAGATTTGTCAAAAAATTAATAGAGCTTTACATACCTAATTTAAATGTTTTATCATATTCGGAGATAGACCCTAAGGTAAAATTAAATATAATAGGTATGGTGGATTTAAATGGAAATTAATATTTATGAAGGAGAAAACTTAGAAAAATTATTAGAGCAAGCAAAAAGGGAGTTTGGAGAAGATGTAAAAATAATAAATTATGAAGTATTTACAGAATCAAGATTTTTGCCATTCCTTAAAAAGAAAAAATATAGATTAATAGTCCAAAAATCAGAGGATAAAAAAGAAGAAATAAAAGAAAAGATAGATTTTGAGCAGATATTAAATCAGGTTGAAAATCTAATTGAAGAAAAAATAAAAAAAATTAATAGAGAGCCACAGATACCTATCATAGAAACAAAAATAGAAAATAATATTCAAAATCTATTACAGGAATTTACAGGTAGTGCAGTAGATCTAATTAGATTATTAACTTCCAAAGATGTAGAAGAAGATGTGGCTCTAAATATAGTAAAAGAAGCATCTGGTTTTGATATTGATAGCGGTAAATATGATTTAACCTCATTTGATTTAAAAGAATCATTGATAAAAGGTATACAAAATAGTATTCAGTTCAAAACAGATTTTGATATAGGTGCAGATGTAAAAATAATCACATTTGTTGGACCTACCGGTGTCGGTAAAACAACTAATCTATTTAAAATTGTTTCGGATCTTGTTTTAAAAAAAGGACTAAAAATTTCAGTGATTTCTACCGATACTTATAAAGTAGGAGCAGTTGCTCAGGCAAAAACATATGCAAATATATTAAATATACCATTTTTTGCCACTTCTGATTCAAAAAAATTGAAGGAAGTAGTAGAAGAATTTTTAGAAGAAAGCGATATTATATTTATAGATACAGTTGGTAGAAGTCATTATGATTATTGGAAACTTGGAGAAATTAAAGAAACCCTTAGCAAAGTAGAAAATATGGAGACATTTTTGGTAATCTCAGCAAATTATAAAAATAATGAAGCAAAAGAGATAGTAAATAAATACAGAAGATATTTTAAGATAGATAGATTATTCTTTACAAAGATAGATGAGACAAAAAATCATGGATTATTACTAAATATACCAATAAAGACCGGAATACCTTTATCTTTTGTAAGTACAGGACAAAATGTTCCTGATGATTTTAAACCATTAGATGCAGATTTTTTAGCAAATCTTTTTATAGAGTGATTTAAAATGGATGAACAATTAAAACATTTAAAAGAGCTTGTAAATAATAGAGCAGTTAATAAAAATACAAAATTTATATCAATTGCATCCGGTAAAGGTGGAGTTGGTAAGACAAATATAATAGCAAATTTTGCTTATATTCTTGCTAACTCTTTTAATAAAAAGGTTTTATTAATTGATGCAGATATAGGAATGGCAAATATCCATATAATACTTGATTTAAATGTAAAAAAGACATTAAAAGATATAACTTATGGAGAAAAGATAGAAAATATAATTTTAAATAAATATGGATTTGATATTTTGCCTGGATTTTCAGGTATAGATAGTATATTTGAGTTTGGAGATTTTGATTCTTTTTCTTTTATAAAGATGCTGGATAAAATATCTTCTTATTATGATTATGTTTTGATAGATATAGGTGCCGGTATAGATGAGAAGATAGCTAATTTTGTAAGAGCATCCAACAAAACATATATAGTAACTACTCCTGAACCTACTGCATTGGTAGATGCTTATGCATTTATAAAATCAATCTATAAATCTTACGGATATAAAGATTTTAAAGTAATAATAAATATGGTAGAAAATAAACAGGAAGCAGAGGAGATATTTTTTAGTTTAAATAATTCCCTAAGTAGATTCTTAGATATAACTGTCCAACTTGCCGGTTATCTTCCATTTTCAAAATTAATTCAAGAATCTGTATTGAATAAAACTTTAATAACTGCAGAATATCCTTCTGACAAATTTAGTATTCAGCTTACCAATATTGTTGCCAATGAAATAGGAGAAAAACCTCCAAAAGAAAAAAGTTCTTTCTGGGAAAAATTTTATAGCTTTATTAAAAGAAGTTAATCTGTTGAAATTTTGATAAATCTCCAGTAAATTATAAAAGATTCTAAATTTAAATAAAAAGGAGAAAACGATGCAAAATTTATCCCAAGAAGTAAAATTTGATATAGATTTGATAAAAAAATATGATAAACCGGCTCCAAGATATACAAGCTATCCACCGGCTACAGAATTTAGCTATGAAATCGGATATGAAGATTTTAAAGAAAAATTGATAAAATCAAATGAAAGAAAAACTCCTTTATCTTTATATTTTCATATACCTTTTTGTGAGAGTGCCTGTCATTTTTGCGGTTGCAATGTAATAATAACAAGAAGAAAAGAAGTAGTAGAGCCTTATCTGGAACATCTATTTCAAGAAATGAAAAATACAAAACAATGGATAGATGAAGATAGAAAAGTTGTCCAGCTTCATTGGGGTGGTGGAACACCAAACTATCTTTCTGATGAGCAAACAATTTCATTATTTAATGAAATAAAAAAATATTTTGAATTTGATAAAAATGCAGAAATATCAATAGAAATAGACCCAAGACATGTTGATAAAGATAGAATATTCTTATTAAAAGAGCTTGGTTTTAACAGGATAAGTTTTGGTATTCAGGATTTTAATCCAAAAGTGCAGGAAGCAATAAATAGAATTCAACCGGAAGAGATGATTTTTAATGTGATGAAATGGATAAGAGAAGCCGGATTTGAAAGTGTAAATGTAGATTTGATTTACGGGCTTCCATATCAAACCCTTGAAACATTTCAAGATACTATACAAAAAACGATAAAACTAAATCCGGATAGAATAGCAGTATTTAATTTTGCTTATGTGCCGTGGCTTAAAAGATTACAAAGAATGATAGATGAAAAAACACTTCCCCCACCGCAAGAAAAGTTAAGAATATTACAAATGACTATAAATCAATTAACAAGCAATGGTTATTTATTCATAGGAATGGATCATTTTGCAAAACCAAATGATGAACTTGCCATAGCCCAAAGAGAAAGAACATTACACAGAAATTTTCAAGGATATACAACAAAAGCAGATGCAGAACTGATAGGTTTTGGTGCTACTTCTATATCTATGCTTTATGATGGATATTTCCAAAACCATAAAAGATTGAAAGAGTATTATGAGATGATAGAAGAAGGAAAACCACCAATAGAAAGGGGAGTTTTATTAAATGAAGATGATTTTATAAGAAGAGATGTTATTATGAGATTGATGTGCCATTTTAGATTGGTAAAATCAGAGATAGAAGAAAAATATAATATTAAATTTGATGAATATTTTTCTTATGAAATTGAAAAATTAAAGGAACAACAAGAAGATGGATTATTAAATCTTTATCCGGATAGAATAGATATAACACCTGCCGGAAGATTATTAATAAGAAATATAGCGGTTGTATTTGATATATACACAAGAAATAAAAAAGAGCAAAGATTTTCCAAGGCAATTTAATGGAGCTTAAATTTTTAGCTTCTTATTTTCTTGTTTTATTGGCAATATTTTATTCTTATAAAGAAAAGCTTGGTATTGAAAAATTAATAATAATAAACTCAATCAGAGCATTTATTCAGCTTTTAATTCTTGGATATTCTTTGCATTTTATATTTAAATTACAAAATCCTGTTTTTTTATTTTTGATACTTTTAGTTATGTGTTTATTTGCAACATACACTGCACAAAGAAGAATAAATCTTGAATATAAAGGATATGAGATAGCATTTTTAACAATTACACTTTCATCTTTTTTAGTATTATTTTTACTAATAGGATTAAATATTATAGATATAAAGCCAAATCAGGTTATACCAATTGGTGGAATGATAATAGGAAATGCTTTAAATACTTATACTCTTTTCATAGATAGATTAAAATCTGAGATAAAGAATAATATAGATATTATTGAAGGATTTATAGCCCTTGGAGCTACTTTAAAACAGGCTTTATATTTTGTATCTAAGCAATCTATAAAATCTTCTTTAATTCCTATTGTAAATAATCTTCAAACTGTCGGAATAATATGGATACCGGGAGTAGCAGTAGGAATGCTTCTTGCCGGAGAAAAACCATTTAAAGTAATGGGTTATCAATTAACTGTGATGTATATGATGCTTGCAGTTGCTTTATTCACAGCAATTTTTGGATATTTATTTTCTTATAAATATATACTTAGATATACAGAAAGATGATTTACACATTTTTGTATAGTTTATTATTAATTTTTTCATTACCATTTATATACATTTATTTTAAAAGGAAAGGTTATGATTTTGGATTAAAAGAAAGATTTACCTTATATAAAGATTATATGGATAGCTCTATATGGTTTCATTGTGCAAGTGTAGGCGAGCTAAAAGCTGCATATCCGGTTATAAAATATTTTTCACAAAAAGAAAATGTGATTATAACAATTTTTTCTCCAAGGGCAAAGGATTTTGCTTCATCTGTTTTTCAAAACGAAAAAGTAAGATTTTTACCTTTTGATTTGCCTATATTTATAAATAGATTTATTAAAATGTATAATCCCAAAATCTTAATCATAACTGAAAAGGAAGTATGGATTAATCTTGTAAAGATTTCATCTAAAAAATTTCCAGTAGTATCTATAAATAGTAAAATATCCAAAAACTTGCCGGTATTAAATAATTTTTCCCTTTTTTTAACAAATTCTGAAGAAAATGCAGAAAAGATAAAAAGATATATAAAAGATAAAGAAAAGGTTGTTGTTTGTGGAGATTTAAAATTTCTTGGAGAAAATAGAAAAGATATTAAATTTGATAAAAATGGTAAAAAAATAATAATTGGAGCATCTACCCATAATCCGGAAGAAAAAATATTGATTGATACATTCTTAGAACTTAAAAAAGATATAGAAAATATAGCTCTAATTATTGCTCCAAGACATTTAGAAAGATTAAATGAGATAGAAAATCTTTTAAAAGAAAAAAATATAGATTATTCACTACGGACAAAAACAGATAAAATGGAAAAAGATGTTATGATTTTAGACACAATAGGTGAGTTATCTGGATTTTATCAATATGCTGATGTTGTATTTGTAGGCGGAACATTTGCAAATATTGGCGGACATAATATTTTAGAACCTATTCTTGAAAATAAACCGGTTATTATCGGAAATTATTATTATAAAGTGGAAGATTTATATAATCAGTTAAAAGATTATGGAATAATTAGTTCTGTAAAAAATAAAGAAGAATTAAAAGAAAAAATTATAGAATATTTAAATAATAATCAATCTTCTGAGCTTTTATCTTTTAAAGATTTGCAACAAAAAATATTTAAATGTTATATTAATAATATACAAAATCTGATAAAAGGAGATTAGATGGATTATATTGCAGAAGCTCAAAAATATCTTTTTCAAAATTATACAAGATTTCCAATTTCTTTTGAAAAAGGAGAAGGTGTATATCTTTATGATGAAAATGGAAAAAGATATTTAGATTTATTATCCGGAATAGCAGTAAATATTCTTGGATATAATCATCCAAAATTAACACAGGCAATATGCGAACAATCAAAAAAAATAATCCATATATCTAATCTATTTCATATAAAACCACAGATAGAAGTTGCAAAAATACTTGTCCAAAATTCTTGTGGTGATAAAGTATTTTTTTGCAATAGTGGTGCAGAAAGCAATGAAGCAGCCATAAAACTTGCAAGAAGATATTTTTATGATAAAAAAGAAAAAAGATATGAAATAATAACTTTTGAAGGTAGTTTTCACGGAAGAACATTAGCCACAGTTACTGCAACAGCTCAACCTAAATATCATGAAGGATTTGAACCCCTTCCGGAAGGTTTTAAATATGCAAAATTTAATGATATTGACTCTGTCAAAGAGCTAATATTAGAAAAAACTGCCGGTATAATGATAGAGTTAATTCAAGGAGAAGGTGGAGTAAATCCGGCAGATAAAAATTTTATAAAAGAACTTTACAATTTGACAAGAGAAAAAGGATTATTATTTATTGTTGATGAAGTTCAAACCGGAATAGGAAGAACCGGAAAATTATTTGCATACCAGCATTATGATATAGAGCCGGATATTATAACCCTTGCAAAAGGACTTGGAGGAGGTGTCCCTATCGGTGCAGTTATTGCAAAAGAAGATATTGCAAAATCTTTCATCCCGGGAACCCATGCATCTACATTTGGAGGTAATTATTTAGCTACAACTGCTGCAAAAGTTGTTTTAGAAGAAGTTTTAAAGGATAATTTCTTAAATGAAGTTTTAGAAAAAGGAGAGTTTTTTAAAGAAAAATTAAAAGAGATTGGTTTATCTGCAAAAGGTATAGGACTTATGATAGGAGTAGATATGCCTGAAAATATAGATAGCAAAGAGATAGTAAAAAAAGCATTACAAAATGGGTTAATAATAGGCACAGCAGGAAAAAATACATTAAGATTTGTCCCTCCGCTCATTATAACAAAAGAAGAAATAGAAGAAGCAATAAAAATTTTAAAGAATTGTTTATAATTTTACGAAAAAGTATTATAATAAATTTAAGATAAAAAATAAGGAGGTTTTTCAAAAATGGAAAATCAGACTGTCTTATTTGACAACGGAGTTCATAAAAATATCTTACTTGAAGATTTTGGACATGGAGAAATGGTTCAGGCTAATGTTCATTTTATAGTAGATAGTGGAGAAGGTATGATTTTAGACCCAGGTGGACATAAAGTTTTCAAACATCTTCTACAAGAAATAGGGGTGCTTATAGGTATAGATAATCTTAAATATATACTTTTTTCTCATCAAGATCCTGATATTGTTGCAGCTGCTAATGGATGGTTGATGACAACAAAAGCTACTGCACTTGCTTCAAAATTATGGATAAGATTTATACCTCATTTTGGTGTTGACAGATTAGTTGTAGATAGGATTAAACCGATAGATGATTCCGGAACAATTGTTAGATTAGGACAATCTGATTTATATATTATTCCTGCCCATTGGCTCCATTCACCGGGAAATTTTCAGGTCTATGATCCTGTATCTAAAATTTTGTATTCCGGAGATTTAGGGGCTTCCCTCGGTCAAGATTATATATTTGTGGAAAATTTTGAAGAACATATAAAATATATGGAAGGATTTCACAAAAGATATATAGCAAGCTCAAGGGCTTTGAAGAATTGGGCTAAAATGGTAAGACTGCTTGATATAGAAATGATAGCACCACAGCACGGAGCAATATTTAAAGGTAAAGATATGGTTAATAAATTTATAAATTGGGTTGAAAATCTTCAAACAGGTGTTGATATTATGGATGATGTTTATAAAATTCCAACAACAAGATTTGAAGGATAATGATATAATATAATAATTTGAGGGGTATGTATTATGAATAAAAAATCCATTTTAGACCAGATATTTTTTATAGTTCTCGGAGGTTCTTTCATTGGTGCTGTACTCGTTGGTGTTCTTGTTTTTTTCTTAACCAATGATTTATCAAAAGCTCTTATATCAATAGTAATATCTCAAATATTTTTCATTTTACCGGTATATATGATAAGAATTTTAATGGATAGATTGATAATATCAAAGATAAAAAAAGTTGTGAATGCTATGAATGAAGTTAGTATGGGTAATTTAGATACAGAAGTTAAAATTGAAGGGAATGATGAACTGTCAGAACTTGCTGAGTCATTTGAAAGAATGAGAATAAGTATGAAAACTATAATGGAGAAGTTAGAAAAAGGCGAGTTATAAAATGAATATATCAGATAAAATAAAAAACATTTTGACAGATGCTTATCTAAATCTAAAGATAGATTTTATAGCAGTTTATTATAAAGGAAAAATAATTGAATATAAAGGAAATATAGGTTCAGAACGATTTTTTGTTAATTTGGCAATATTTGTGGAAAGAGCATTAGATATAAATGAAGTAATACCGGGTTTTGAAGAAGAGTATCTTTTTGCAGAAAATAAAAATATAACAATCTTTTTATATTATACATCTAAGGATTTGGCTATTATATTTATAAATTTTTCAAAATCACATCTTCCAACATTTAAAATAGAAGCACAAAATATATCACAAAAGATATTACTACTAAAAGATGAGCTTGTCCAGTATGAAAAATTAGAGCAAAAACCTGCTACACAGCCGGAAACTCAAAAAGAACCTGAAATAGATGAAACTATAAAAAAAGAATTGGAAAAAGGATTAGTTGATAATCACTTTTTTACAGAGCAAACGGAAAGCTTAGAAGAAATACTTGAAAAAACATCTTCTTCTCAAATAGAGCCAACATTAGAGGATATCTTATCTACACAAACAGAAAATTCTTTTATTCAAGAAGAAGAAAAATTACCATCCCTTGAAGATATATTATCTGTTCAGGAAGAAGAAACTCTTGCAAAAGAATTAGATATATCAAAAGAAAAGTCAGAAGAAAAAATCCCATCCCTTGAAGAGATTTTGCAAGCAGAAGAAAAAAACCCTGACATTGAAGAAATATTAACAACAGAAAAGAAAGAAGAAATATATTTGGATGATAAAACCATAGAAGATATAAAAAAGGCATTTATAAAAGAGATAGGTCCAATAGGTAATTTTATTTTTAAAAAAGAATTATCAAGTTACAACAATAAATTAACAAAAAATCAGTTAACTAAATTTATAGATAAACTTGCCGAAGAAATATCTAACATAGAAAGAAGAAATAAATTCTTGGAAAATATTAAATATATATTGGAGGAATAAAATGGCAAATAAATTTCAAGAAACCTTGGAAATGTTAGTTAGAGAAGCCGGAGCTGAAGGATGTGTTTTAGTTAGTGTAGATGGATTACCTATTTCATCTGTCTTGCCACCATCTATTGATGAAGATAGGGTTTCTGCAATGGGGGCTGCTATTTTGTCTCTTGCAGAAAGAGTTAATACCGAGCTAAATAAAGGATTATTGGAACAGGTTTATATAAAAGGTTCAAAAGGATATGTTATATTTACCGGTGTTAAAGATTTAGCAGTTCTTGGAGTTTTAGCTCCTTCAAATGCAAAGCTTGGATTATTACTTATGGAAATACAAAGAGCTATAAAAAAATTAGAACAGGAATTGGGATAATAAAATGGCTATAGCTGGTGACCTTTCTGTTTTTAACTTTGTTGATATCTTTCAAATTATAAAAAAAGATAAAAAAGATGGAATTCTTGTTATAGAGAAAAAAGATGATGGGGTTTTTGCAATTTATTTTAAAGAAGGAGATATTCTTTATATAAGAGAAGTTAAAAAAGTATTTTATGTTTATTTAGATATAGATTTTGAAACAGTTCTAAAAAAGGATAATATAACAAGGGAGCAGATGTATCAGATTACAGTATCAAGATTACCTAACCTTCTTGCAATAAAAGAAGGAAGATTTTCTTTCACGACCGGATTTATCAAGTATCCACCGGATATAAAATCCCAAATTCCTACCGAGAAGTTAATAATGTATTTAAGTAGACAGTTATCTCCTGAAGAGGTTGATAGAAAAATTTCGGATTTAGGTCTTATTTTTGAAAAAAGTGAGAATTGGGAAGAAATAGCAAAAAAAGCATATCTTACAGATATAGAAAAAAGAATATTACATCTGATAGACGGAAAAAACAAAGTAGCCGATATAATAGAAAAATTAAAATTGCCTGAATTAGCAGTAAAAAGAGCTTTATATGGATTTTTAGCATCCGGAATTATAAAAAGATATAAACCGGAAAAAAGAAAAATAGGTTTTGATTTAACTAAGGTTTTATTAAAGAAGATTATGGATAAAATAAGAGGGTTATAAAAGATGGCAGAAAAAAAGATAAAAATAGTTGTATCTGGTCCTTTTGCTGCCGGAAAAACTCAATTTATAAATACTATAAGCGAAATTGAAACGGTAAAAACAGAGGCAAGAACCTCAAAATCAGATGAGAAAAATGTTAAAGATTATACTACTGTAGCGATGGATTTTGGAAGGATTAAAATAGATGATGAGCATACATTATATCTATTTGGAACACCGGGTCAATCGAGATTTGATTTTATGTGGGATATCCTTGGTAAAGGGATGGTTGGATTAGTCGTTTTGGTTGATAGCACTGACCCTGCTACATTTCATGAAGCAAGGAAGATTATAAACTATTTTGAATCCCGTTATCCTGCTCCTTTTGTGGTTGGATGTAATAAACAAGATTTAAAAGGAGCATGGAGTCCGGAAGATATAAGAACTGCCCTTGATCTTGATGAATCTGTAAAAGTTCTTCCACTTATAGCTACTGATAAAGAAAATGTTAAAACAGTTTTGCTGGAACTTTTAGAAGAAATATCAAAAAATCTTTAATTTTCTTCTCTTCTTCACTTCATCTTTATCCTATGATAAAATAAACAATAATTTATATGTAATTTAAGAGGTGTTTATGAAGTTAAAAGAATTTTTAGAAAAAAATCATCTTACATTAAATGATAATGCTAAGTTATTATTTGAAAAACTTAACTTAGATATTCAGATTTTATCAAAATTAGAAGAAAAATATGGAAAATCTGATAAAATGTCTAAATCTAAGCATAATACAGTTGACCCGGATGAGATGATTTCAAAATATGGAGCAGATACAGTGAGATTATATATACTTTTTGCTGCTCCACCGGAAAATAATTTTGATTGGATAGAAAGTGGGATAGAAGGAGCCCATAGATTTTTAAAAAGGGTATGGAATTTTATAACTGAAAATTTGGATTTGATAAAATCTGAAGAAAAAAAAGAATTAAATGAAGAAGATTTAGCAATAAGAAGAAAACTCCACCAAACGATAAAAAAAGTTAGGTCTGATATAGAAAAAAATCTCCAATTTAATACTGCAATAGCATCTATAATGGAACTTATGAATGCAATCTCGGATTATAAATCTAAAAATCCGGTAATTTTAAAAGAGGTCGCAGAAAATCTAATATTAATGTTATCTCCATTTACACCATTTATAGCCGATTATTTATGGAGATTAATAGGTAAAGAAGGATATACTATAAATTATCTATTCCCGATAGCAGATGAGGAAGCAATAAAAGAAACTGAAAAGGAAATACCGGTTCAGATAAATGGTAAAGTCAGAACAACTATTAAAGTTAAAGTTGATATGCCGGAAGAAGAAATAAAAAAGTTAGCATTGGAAAATGTGCAAAAATGGATAGAAGGAAAAGAAATTGTAAAAATAATATTTGCCGGTGGAAAAATTATAAATATTGTTGTTAAATAAGAGGTGATAATTTATGAAAGATATATTAAAAGAAAAAGCACCATATATTTTATCTGCATTGCTTGCAGATGGTGGAGAATTTGCAGAAATATTTTATGAAGATTTAAGAAGCACTACTTTAAATCTTGAAGATAATAAAATAGAGAAAGTATCTTTTGGTATAGATTTTGGTGTAGGTCTTAGATTAATTAAAAATTACAAAACTATCTATGGTTATACATCTGATTTATCTTTTGATAATCTTATGAAGATAGCAAAAACCCTTGCAAAAGCAGAAGGAGAAGGTAAAGTTTTAGTTGGGCAAAAATATGCAAAAAATAAAGTAGAGGTCTTAATAGACCCTGATGATTTTTCATTATCAAGAAAAAGAGATATACTTCTTAGGGCTAATGATATAGCAAGGGCATATAGTGATAAAATTGTGCAGGTTTCTGCTACTTTAAGAGATGTAAAAAGAGATATTATGATAATAAATTCTTTGGGAGAAACAGTTGAAGATTCCCAAACAAGAGTAGTATTTTTTGTTGAAGCAGTAGCATCTGACAAAAATAATCTTTATAGAGGATATGAATCTACCGGTGGAAGCATAGGATATGAGCTTTTTAATGAAGATTTTGTAAATCCAATAGATTATGTAGCAACAAAAGCTGCAGAAAGGGCTGTCCTTGGACTTGGTGCAAAACCTGCACCTGCCGGCTCAATGCCAGTTGTTATATCTTCAGAGGCAGGCGGAACTATGATTCATGAAGCAGTAGGACATGGATTAGAGGCTGATTTGGTATCGCAAGGTCTTTCTGTTTATGCAGGAAAAATCGGACAAAAAGTTGCTTCTGAGTTGGTTACCGTTATAGATGATGCAACTTTAAAAAATAAAAATGGCTCATTTAATTTTGATGATGAGGGAGTGCCGGCTCAAAGAAAAGTTTTAATAGAAAATGGAATACTAAAAGGTTATATGTATGATAGATTAAGAGCAATGAAGGAAGGAAAGCAGTCAACCGGAAATGGAAGAAGAGATAGTTATAAACAGATTCCTATTGTCAGAATGACAAACACATATATAGATGCAGGTAAAGATAATCCTCACGATATAATAGCAGATACAAAATATGGTGTGTATGTTGTAAAAATGGGCGGCGGACAGGTTAATACTGTTAATGGTGATTTTGTTTTTGAAGTGATGGAAGGTTATATGATAGAAAATGGAAAAATTACATATCCTATAAAAGGTGCTTCATTAATAGGAAATGGTCCAAAAGCATTGCAAGATATAGATGCAGTAGGATATGACCTTGGATGGGCTATTGGCACCTGTGGAAAAAGCGGACAGAGGGCTCCTGTTTCTGATGCCCAACCAACTTTAAGAATAAAAAGTATGACAATAGGTGGAACTGCTATTTAAAATGATATTTAAGGAGTAAATCTGTATGAAAAAAGTTATTATTCTTGGTAGTGGCCCAAATAGAATAGGTCAAGGAGTTGAGTTTGATTATGCCTGTGTCCATTGTGTATGGGCATTGATAGAAGAAGGATATCAGGCAATAATGGTAAATTGCAATCCTGAAACAGTTTCAACCGATTATGACACTTCTGATAAATTATTTTTTGAACCTATTGTTTTAGAAGATGTTCTTAACATAATAGAAAAAGAAAAACCTGATGGAGTTGTTGTCCAGTTTGGTGGTCAAACACCTCTTAAACTTGCAAAACCCCTTGAAAAATTCGGAGTTCCCATAATAGGAACTTCTCCGGAAAGTATAGATATAGCAGAAGATAGGGAAAGATTTAGAGATTTAATTATAAAACTTGGATTAAAACAGCCGGAAAGCGGTATAGCAAAATCAAAAGAAGAAGCCATCAAAATAGCTAATGAGATAGGTTATCCTGTATTGGTTAGACCTTCTTATGTCCTTGGTGGAAGGGCAATGAGACTTGTTTATGATGAAACTGAGCTTTTACAATATATAGAAGAAGCTGTATTTGTTTCTGAAGATAAACCGCTTCTTATTGATAGATTCTTGGCAGATAGTATAGAGCTTGATGTTGATTGTGTTTGTGATGGAGAAGATGCCCTTGTTGGAGCAGTTATGGAGCATATAGAAGAAGCCGGAATACATTCAGGAGATAGTGCAACTTGCATACCCCATTATTCACTTCCCGATGAGATAGTGCTGAAAGTGAAAGAACAAACAAAAAAGCTTGCAAAGGCATTAAATACCATAGGATTAATAAATGTGCAGTATGCAGTAAAAGATAACCAAATTTATGTTATTGAAGCAAATCCAAGGGCATCAAGAACAGTGCCTTTTGTAAGTAAAGCAATAGGATACCCACTTGCTAAAATTGCTTCAAAAGTTATGATAGGTAAAAAATTAAGGGAAATTGTACCTGAAGTTTTTAATATAGAGGAAAAACATCCGGCATCTGATTTCTTACCAAAAAGCTTTAAAAGATATGCTGTAAAAGAAGTTGTATTTCCATTTAATAGATTTCCGGAAGTTGACCCTATCTTAGGGCCTGAAATGAAAAGCACCGGAGAAGTAATGGGAATAGATGAAGATTTTGGTCTTGCATATTATAAGGCACAGGCAGGAACAGGAGCATTACTTCCTGATTCCGGTAATGTTTTTATATCAGTAGCAGATAAAGATAAACCACAGATAGTTGAAATAGCAAAAAAATTAATAAATCTTGGTTTTGTTATATATGCTACAAAAGGAACCCATATATTCTTGAAACAAAATGATATAGAATCTAACCTTGTAAATAAACTTTCAGAAGAAAGACCAAATATTGTAGATAGAATAAGAAATGGAGAAATTGTAATGATTATAAACACACCTTCCGGAAAAAGAGAAAGGTCAGATGCTTACTATATAAGAAGAGCCGCTGTATCAAATAAAGTCCCTTACTTTACTACAATAAGGGGAGCAAATGCTGCTGTTATAGCTATAGAGTCTTTTAAAGAAAAAGGCTTATCTGTAAAAGCATTGCAAGAAATGTAAAAAGAGGAAAAAATGGAGATTTTAGATTTATTTAAACTTATCGGTGGTATTTTATTAATACTTGCATCTGCCGAGTTTTTTACAAATGGAATAGAAGCCCTTGGACATAGACTTGGAACTTCTAAAAATTTTACCGGTAGTGTATTGGCTGCTGTTGGAACTGCATTGCCTGAAACAATTTTACCTATTATAGCTGTTGTATTTTTTGCCGGTAATAAAGGAGAAGATATAGGTGTAGGTGCAATTCTGGGAGCACCATTTATGCTTTCTACATTGGCATTTCCATTAGTTGGACTTACAATTTTGGTAGGATATTTTCTCAAAAAAAGAGATTTAGCTTTTCATGTAGAGCATGCAGGACTTAGAAGAGATTTAGTATTTTTCTTATTTGCATATTCTTTGGCTCTTTTTGTTGTTCCTTATGAATCCCATAATGTAAGGATAATTACTGCAGTATTCTTACTTATACTTTATGGAATATATGTTTATCTTACATTAAGAGGGGAAAGTGAGGATATGGAAGAAGCAGAGCATCTTTATTTTTCTCCAAAAAATCCACATCCTCATATCTCTATCATATGGCTTCAAGTTATAACTTCTCTTGTTGTGATGGTTATTGGAGCACATATATTTGTCCATGGAATAGAGCATATTAGTGTTGCTTTGGGGCTTAATCCATTATTATTTTCTCTTTTGGTAGCACCTATTGCAACTGAGCTTCCTGAAAAAATAAATAGTGTTCTTTGGGTATGGAGAGGAAAAGATACTCTTGCAGCAGGTAATATAGCCGGTGCAATGGTATTTCAAAGCACCATACCTGTTAGTTTTGGTATAGTATTTACAAGCTGGGATATAACCGGACATGCATTTACATCTGGAGTTTTTGCAATTATTTCTGCATTTATAGTCTTAATTTTTTCTTACATCAACAGAAAATTATTTGCAGTTGGCTTTTCAATGGGTATTTTATTTTTTATATATTATGTTTATTTAGTGATAACAAACAATAGTTGAGGAAGTTAGATGGATATAGATAAAAAAATAGAAGCTTTATCAGAAAAAATAGCAGTCCTTAGAGAAAAAATAAACAAAGGGGAAACAAAATATATAAAGGAGCTTGTTGAACTTAGAAAAGAGTTTAAAAAATTAACAAGAGAAAAAATGAGTAGGCTTACTGCTTGGGAAAGGGTTCAGCTTGCAAGACATCCTAAGCGACCTCATACAATAGATTATATAAACCATCTATTTACAGATTTTGTTGAACTTCACGGTGATAGAAGATATGCAGATGATAAAGCAATTATTGCAGGATTTGCTTCTTTTGAAGGACAGTCTGTTGTTGTTATAGGACATGAAAAAGGTAGGGATACAAAAGAAAAGATAGAAAGAAATTTTGGAATGCCTCATCCGGAAGGATATAGAAAAGCGATCAGGGTTATGAAGCTTGCTGAGAAATTTGGTTTACCGGTTATAACATTTATAGATACTCCGGGAGCATATCCGGGAATAGGGGCAGAAGAGAGAGGACAATCACAGGCAATAGCAGAGAGTCTTGCAGTTATGGGAGATTTAGAAACACCTATTATTGCTACTGTAATAGGAGAAGGTGGAAGCGGTGGAGCATTAGCTCTTGGTGTTGCAGATAGAATATTAATGCTTGAAAATGCAATATATTCTGTAATCTCACCGGAAGGATGTGCTTCTATATTATTTAAATCAGCAGAGCAAGCACCTGTTGCAGCAGAAAGTTTAAAGATAACAGCAAAAGATTTATTAGAACTTGGAGTAATAGACCAGATAGTAAAAGAGCCTTTGGGTGGTGCCCATCTTCAGCCGGAAAAGATGTATAGAATATTAAGAAGAGCTTTAAGGGACAATCTAAAAATCGTTATGAATATTCCAAAAAATGAACTTGTAGAAAGAAGACAGGCAAAATTTTATTCTATGGGTAAATTTACTACCAAATGAAAATAGTAGTATGGCAAACAGCATTCTTAGGTGATTTAATACTTACTACACCTCTGATTGCTTCATTAAAAAATATATATAAAGAAAGCAAAATATATCTTATCTCAAAACCTTTTGGAAAGGATGTATTTAAAAATAATCCATATCTTGATAAGCTTATAATTTTTGATAAAAATAAACAATCTACCCTAAATCTTATCAAAACTCTTTATAAAGAAAAATTTGATATAGCTATATCTCCCCACCGCTCCCATAGGGCTTCTTATTCTTTATTTTTGGCAAGAATACCGAAAAGAATAGGTTTTGATAAAGCCGGATTTTCATTTTTATATACAGATAAAGCTATACATAGGTTTGATGGAACCCATGAGATAATAAGAAATCTATCATTATTAAAATTTCTTCCTGAGTATGATGAAAAAAAAATAATAGATATACCACAGATATTTTTAGATGAAGAAGAGGAAAAATATTTTACGAAATTTAAATTGGTAGAAAAAGATTATATTGTGATAGCCCCTGGTTCAAAATGGGCAACAAAAAGATGGACTGCAAAAGGTTTTGCAGAAGTTATAGATATATTATCTTATGAAGGTCAAAATATAGTTTTAATTGGCTCAAAAGAAGATGAAGAATTTACAGAAGAAATACTGAAAAAAGTAAAAAGAAATGTTATTAATTTGGTAGGTAAAACAACATTAAGAGAAACTTTCTCAATTATTAAAAATGCAAAACTTCTTATTTCTAATGATTCTGCACCGGTTCATATGGCAGTAGCTTTCAATACACCGGTAATAGATATATATGGGCCTACAATAACGGATTTTGGATTTTATCCTTATAGAAATGGTGTAGTTGTGGAAATAAAAGACCTTCCTTGCAGACCCTGTGGTTTACATGGTTCTGATAAATGCCCTATATCTACCCATGAATGTATGGAAAAAATAACCCCTTCTATGGTTATTGAAAAAATCAGCTCACATTTTCAAAATATTTTTTAATCTCATTCATTATAAGCTCTTTATTTTTTCCGTATCTTCTTGAAAAATGAAACACTATCAAATTTTTTACATTTGCTTCTTTTGCTATTTCTGCTGTCTGTTTTGTTGTTAGATGATACACTTTCTCTGCCTGTTCTTTATCCCTTTCTAAAAATACTGCTTCACAATATAGATAATCTGAATCTTTAACAAGCTGGATAATCTTTTCTTTATTTTTTTCATGATAAATCACATCTGTGATATAAGATATTTTTATTCCTTTTTGGATGTAGCTAAACTCTTCTCTAAGCTCCTGCCAGCTATAATTTTTATCACCTATTTTAAAATATTTGTCTTTATTATTTTCATCTTGCAAAAATTTTTTAAAATCTCCTACTTCTTTTCCCTTTAATGGTAGATTCTGTATCTTTTCTTTTTTTAGCAATAATCTATCTTTATACTCAAAACTATATCCGAGAATATCTATTTTATGGTCTAAAACTGCATACTTTACAGCATAATACTCATTTTCATAAATTATATTATCTTTTACCGGCTCTATTTTTATAAGCTCTTTTTGGAATTTTTTCTTTATATCAAATTGATAACTTTCATAAATATTTTGATTTAGCTGTTTTACTTTAAAAATTATCTGTGGTTCTAAATCTACAAGGTTCCATGTGTATCCTTGAAGTTTTGAGTATACATTATAAGAAAGTGGATTTATTCCAAAAATCTCAACTGTTTGGGGTTTTCCAAGTTTTAATCTTAACATATAATCAAAACCGATAAAATGGTCCATATGGGTATGGGTGATAAATATTTTGCTTAATTTTTTTATAATTTCCTTGTCTATGTTATAAATATTTCCTATATCAAAAAGGATATATTCGCCAAGGGTAGGTATCTCTATTAATATACCCGGGTCTTCAAATTTATCATTAATGAGTCTATGTTTTACCTTAGATGACATATTTTTTAAATCCTTCTTTCCAAAGCTGTTTTAGCTTTCTTATATCTTCTTCTATTTGTATATCATTAATTTTTAGTTTGAATTTTTTATCATCTGTAATTTTTCCGATTATTCTAAATCCTATCTCATTTTTTTTGGCTTCTTCTTCAAGTTTTGAAATATCTTTTTCTGATATAGAGATTACTATAATACTGCGAAGCTCATCAAATAGCTCAAAATCTTCTCTGTAAGGAGTATTAATTGTTATATCAATACCTAAATCTTTTTCAAATGCAGGCTCTAAGAGAGCTGTAATTAATCCACCATCTGACACATCATGGGCAGATTTTATATATTCTCTATTGCTTAAGATAAATGATAATAATTTTTTCTCTACGGTTAGGTTTGTTTCTCCAATATCACCGGCTACTTTTCCGTGAATTTCTTTTAAAAACTCACTTCCTGCTATATTTGGTTTTTTATCAATTTCTCCTACGATTGCAATATAATTTCCTTCTGATTGATAAAATGAGGGGATAGCATATTCAGGTTTGTCTAATACTCCTACTGCTACTACGACAGGTGTTGGATAGATATTTATTCTTTTATCTTCTAAAACTGTTTCATTATATAAAGATACATTTCCACCTATTACCGGTGTGTTTAGTTCTTCACAGGCTTTTGCCATGCCTTTTGTTGCTTGTTCAAGTTGCCATAATATCTCAGGATTTTCCGGATTTCCCCAGTTTATACAATCCGTAATTGCAAGAGGTTTTGCTCCGGATACATATAAATTTCTTATACTTTCTGTTACTACTCTTTTTCCACCTTCATAAGGGTCTAAATAAACCCATTTTCCATTTCCATCGGAAGATATTGCAATCGCTTTTTCAGAGTAAAGCTCCGGTCTTGCAGGCCATTTTAATCTAATTATTGCAGCATCGCTACCGGGTTTAACTACCGTATTTGTTCCAACTTCGTGGTCATACTGGCTATAAACCCAGCTTTTATCTGCTATATTTAAAGAAGATATTATTTTTGTTATAGCTTCTTTTAAATCTACTTTCGGTAGTTCATCTTGGTTAAAAGATTTTACTTTTTTTAGATAAGATGGCTCTTTTCTCGGTCTATCATATACCGGTGCATCATCTACTATCGCAGATATAGGTAAATCAACAACTATCTGGTCTTTGTAATATACTTTTAATCTATTTCCTTCGGTTGTTTCTCCTATCACTGCTGCTTCTAAGCCGTGTTTTTTGGCTATTTTTATAACTTCTTCTACATTTTCTTCATCTACTGCATAAAGCATTCTTTCTTGTGATTCTGAAAGTAATATCTCATAAGGAGTCATACCTTCTTCTCTGAGGGGAACATTTTCAAGATAAACATTTACACCCATTTTGGATTTTGCACCAAATTCTGATGTTGAGCCTGCAAGTCCTGCTGCTCCAAAATCCTGACATCCGGCTATTAGATTTTTTTCCATAACCTCAAGGGTTGCTTCTATTAATCTTTTTCCGAAAAATGGGTCTCCTATCTGAACATTTGGTCTTTTTGATTCTGTTTCAGCAGAGAATTCAGCAGATGCCATTGTAGCTCCATGAATTCCATCTCTTCCGGTAGAAGAGCCAACCATAACAAGTTTTTGACCTATTTTTGTTGCCCTTGCCCTATATATCTTATCCTTTTTTAATATTCCAAGACAAAAAGCATTAACAAGAGGGTTTCCTGCATATACTTCATCAAATACCGTTTCTCCTGCTACAGTAGGCACTCCTATACAATTACCGTAAAAGCCTATTCCTTCAACAACCCTTTTTAATATAGGTTTTGTATCTTTTATTCCTTTTCTTTTTCCATCATTTCTCAAATCTCCAAATCTTAAACTATCTGCCAATGCTATCGGTCTTGCTCCCATAGATAATATATCTCTTATTATTCCACCAACACCGGTAGCAGCACCATGAAATGGCTCTATATAAGAAGGATGATTATGGCTTTCTACTTTAAATACTACTGCTACATTTTCATCTATTTCGACTACTCCTGCATTTTCTCCCGGCCCCTGTAATACCCATGGAGCTTTTGTAGGAAAAACTTTTAAAAATGGTTTGGAAGATTTATAAGAGCAATGCTCGCTCCATAAAGCTCCAAAAACTCCAAGTTCTACTTCATTAGGCTCTCTACCTATTAATTCTATAATTCTTTTATACTCCTGAATATTTAATCCGTGGGCAGATAACAATTTTTCTTCCATTTTACCATTTACTCCTATCAAAAATTGTAAGATAATATTATATTATGAAAAGATTAACTTTTGGAAAAACAAATATAGTTTGGACAGAAAAAAAAGATGGAAATTTTAAAATCAAAGAAAACCGGATAAATCTTGCAAAAAAGTTTGGATTTGATGATATAGTAGTTCCAAATCAAAAACATACAAATATTATTACCACTTTGGAAAATATTCCGGTAGAAAGCGATGGAATATTTACAGATAAAAAATATAAACCGATAGGAGTTTTAACAGCAGATTGTATGCCGATTGTAATTTTCTCAAGCAATGAGATTGCTGTTATCCATGCCGGCTGGAAAGGATTATTTAATGGAATAATAGAAAATAGTTTAAATTTATTTAAAGAAAAAAAGTTAAAAGCTTTTATCGGAGCAAGTATAAGAAGTTGCTGTTACGAAGTTAGTCAAGATTTTATAAATAGCTTGAATATATCTAAAAAATTTTTTACAATATCTAACAGCAAGATATATTTATCTTTACAGGATATAGCAAAGGAAAAATTAAAAAATGTAGAAATTATTGATACTGAAGAATGCACAAAATGTAGCTGTAATTATTTTTCATACAGAAATAAAGATATAGAAGAAAGAATTTTAACATTTGCATGGATAGGAGATTAATATGGGATTTAAAGATATTTTAGATAAATTAAAAGGTAAAAGAAAAGTTATTATTAAAGAAGGCGAATGGATAAAATGCGAAAAATGTAAAACATTACTATTTAGTGAAGATTTAATAAAAAATCAAAAGATATGTCCCCATTGTGGATATGCATTTAGAATGAATGCAAAAGAAAGGGTAGATTTATTACTTGATGAGATTTACTCTTATGATTTATTCCCAAAAATTAAACCGGTAGATGTTTTAAATTTCAAAGATACAAAAAAATATAAAGATAGATTAAAAGAGGCAAAAGAAAAAACCGGTTTGGAAGATGCAATTATAATAGCAAATGGAAAGATGATAGATAAAGAAGTTGTTATTGCTTCTATGGATTTTAATTTTATGGGCGGAAGTATGGGAAGTGCTGTTGGAGCAAAATTTGTAAGAGGTGTTGAGTTTGCTATACAAAAGAAAATACCTTTTATCTCTGTGGCAGCATCCGGTGGAGCAAGAATGCAGGAAAGTATACTTTCATTAATGCAGATGGCAAAAACAGCAATATCCATAGATAGATTAAATAAAGCTAAACTTCCATATATCTCTGTCTTGACAGACCCTACAATGGGAGGAGTTTCTGCAAGTTTTGCTTTTCTCGGAGATGTAATAATAGCAGAGCCGGAAAGTTTAATAGGTTTTGCAGGGCCAAGGGTAATAGAACAGACAATAAAACAACAACTTCCGGAAGGATTTCAAAAATCAGAATTTTTACTTGAAAAAGGACAGATAGATATGGTTGTTGATAGAAAAAATTTGAAAAAAACAATTTATACAATATTAAAACATACCCACAGGCAGTAAATATGAAATTTCCGGTTATAGCTATAGTAGGAGCACACAATAGCGGAAAAACAACTTTCTTGGAGAAAGTGGTAAATATTCTTACAGAAGAAGGGTATAATATAGCAGTTATTAAACATGACCCAAAAGGAAAAGCAAAAACAGATACAGAAGGTAAAGATAGCTACAAAATTTATCAGGCAGGAGCAAAACAGGTAATTATAGCCTCACCGGAAAGATTGTCTATATTTGTGAGAGTTAAAGATTATAATTTAGAAGATATATATAATTATATAGATAAAGATGTAGATATGGTTCTAATAGAAGGCTTTAAAGCATACCCAAATATAGATAAATATGAGGTAATAAGAAAAGAAGAAAATAGAGATTTATTGGTTAAAGATATAACAGGTGTTATAACAGATTATTATGATTACCCATTAAAATTTGATATAAACAATCCGAAAGAATTTATTGATTATATTAAAGATAAATATTTAAAGAGGTGAAAAAATGGCTTTATTACACATCATATTTGCCGGAAGAGTTCAGGGTGTAGGATTTAGAAGATTTGTAAAAAATAAAGCCGATGAATTTGGAGTAAAAGGATTTGTTAGGAATCTTGCAGATGGGACTGTGGAAGTGATGGCAGAAGGAGATGAAGAAGTATTAAAAGCATTTATGGAAGCAATAGAAGAAGGGCCACCACTTGCATCTGTAAATGGTTTAAGATATGAATTTCTTGATAAAGAAGGAGGATATAATGAATTTAAAATTGAGTATTAAAAGAGGACTAATTGCAGTTTTATCATTAACAACTTTATCTTTTGCCGAAACTTACGAAGTTAAAAAAGGAGATACTATAGAGAAAATATCAAAAAAATTTGGCGTTTCACAGGAAGAGATATTAAAAGCTAATAATATAAAAGACCCAAGGAAATTAAGAGCCGGAGATAAAATAGAAATACCTACAAAAAAATCTCAAAAAGAAGAGGAAAAATCCAAAAAAAATAAAAAAGAAAGTTCTACGGAAAATAAATCTGAAGTAGATTTGTCTAAATGTGAAATTTATGAGATAAAAAGAGGTGGAAGACTTGAAAATGTAGCAAAAAGAACCGGTGTTCCTGTTGAAAAACTTGAAAAACTAAATAATTTAGATAGAAATAGCTGGTTAAAAGCCGGTACAAAAGTATGTATAGCAAGAAAATCAGAAAGAGAAGAGAAAGAATCAAGAGAAAATTTAAATATAATCTCTTCCTGTGATGTTATTTATAATCCCAAAAACGATACATCTTTAAAAGAGATTGCAAGAAGATTTAAAGTTTCTGTTTCTCAGCTTAAAAAATTAAATAATCTAAAATCAGATAAAGTCAAAGCAGGACAGATTATCTGTATTGAGTCGGAAGAATTATCAAAAAAATTAGAGAAAAAACCGGAAAAAGATTATGTAATTTATAAAGTAAAAAGAGGGGATACTTTACAAAAAATTGCAGACAAATTTAATGTTTCACCACAAGATATTTTAGAAGAAAATAATCTAAAAAGCGAAAAAAGTTTAAAAGCAGGGGAAAGAATAAAAATACCAATAGAAGTAAGCAAAAAAACTGCTGAAGAAAAACCGGAGAAAAATAATCTTCCTGAAAAAGTGGAAAAAATTCCACAAGCTGAAAAATTACCACCTCAAACAAAACCTAAGGAAGAAGAAATATCTCTACCTACAGAAAACCTATTCATATGGCCAGTAAAAGGTGATATAATTGCTAAATTTGAAAATAGTGAGCAAATTAGACATCTGGGACTTGATATAAAAACAGAATGTAAAAAAGATGTTGTGGCGACCTATGATGGAAAAGTTATATATACAGGAGATAATGTTAAAGGTTTTGGGAATATAGTAGTAATAAGACATGAAAATGGTTTTACTACTGTTTATGGATATTTAGATGATATAGATGTGAAAATAGGACAAAGGGTTAAAAAAGGTGATGTAATAGGTAAAACTGGTAAAATTAAAGATTCAGATATGTGTGGTTTATATTTTGAAGTTAGAAAAGGTATAACACCGATAGACCCACTGGCAGTTTTACCCAAATGATGTATAATACTTAATTTAAAAACTGAGAAGGAGTGAAAGAATGCCTGAAGAATTTCCGCGGATTAAAAGATTACCTCATTATGTTTTTGCAACTATTAATGAACTAAAAGCTAAAATGAGAAAAGAAGGAGAAGATATTATAGATTTTGGTATGGGAAATCCGGATTTGGCTCCGGCTCAACATATTATAGATAAATTATGTGAAGCTGCAAAGAAAAAAACTTCTCATAGATACTCAATGTCACAGGGTATTCCAAGACTTAGAAAAGCAATAGCAGAATTTTATAAAAAAAGATATGATGTAGATATAGACCCAGAAACAGAAGCCATAATGACAATAGGCTCAAAAGAAGCTATAGACCATCTTATGCTTGCTATGCTTGAACCGGGAGATATTGCATTAGTTCCAAGCCCAAGATATCCTATTCATTATTATGCACCGGTTATTGCCGGAGCAAGTGTTTTAACGGTTCCACTTCCTCTTGAAGGAACAGATGACGAAAAACAAGAACAATTTTTAAAAAATATTTATGAATCTTATGAAGATAGTTATCCGGAGCCAAAAGTCCTTATACTAAACTTTCCAAATAACCCTACAACAATGACAGTGACTATTGATTTCTTTAAAGAAGTTATAAAATTTGCAAAGAAAAAAGGAATGTGGATAGTCCACGACCTTGCTTATGGAGATTTATGTTTTGATGGATATAAAGCTCCAAGTATTCTTCAAGTAGAAGGAGCAAAAGATATAGCAGCAGAAACATACTCCATGACCAAAGGCTTTTCTATGGCCGGTTGGAGAGTTGGATTTTTAGTAGGAAATGAAACTCTTGTTTATAACTTAAAAAGATTAAAAAGTTATTTTGATTATGGGACATTTACACCTATACAAGTGGCAAGTATAGTAGCATTAGAAGGAGATTACTCTGTTGTAGAAAAAGCAAGAGATATTTATAGTAAAAGATTAGATGTTCTTGTGCAAGGATTAAATAGAATAGGTTGGAAAGTAGAAAAACCAAAAGCTACCATGTTTTTATGGGCAAAAATACCGGAAAAATTTGCTCACCTTGGCTCAATTGAATTCAGTAAAATGCTTATAACCGAGGCAAAAGTTGCAGTTGCTCCGGGAGTTGGTTTTGGAGAACATGGTGAAGGATATGTAAGATTTGCAGTTGTAGAAAATGAAAAAAGAATAAGACAGGCTATCTCAAATATGAAAAAATTATTTAAACAATGAAAGCTTCTGTTTTAAAACTTGAAAATATAAAAAAAAGATATAAAGAAAAAGTAGCCGTAGATGATATCTCACTTTATATAAAACAGGGAGAGATAGTAGGCTTACTTGGGCCAAATGGTGCAGGTAAGACTACTACCTTTAAAATAATACTTGGGTTTATAAAACCTGATAATGGTAAAGTTTTGATAGATGAAGAAGAGATAACTTATTTACCGGTTTATAAAAGAGCTTTAAAAGGATTATCTTTTTTGCCTCAAGAACCTTCTATATTTAGGGATTTAACTGTTTTAGAAAATCTAACTATATTTCTTGAATTTCAAGATTTAACAGAATCCCAAATTTATGAAAAAGCAGAAGAACTACTTAAAGAGTTTGATATATATCATCTTAAAAATCAAAAAGCAGGAACATTATCCGGTGGAGAAAGAAGAAGATTAGAAATAGCCAGAACATTAATAACAAATCCTTCATTTTTACTTTTGGATGAACCTTTTGCCGGTGTAGACCCAATTTCTGTAAAAGAGATAAATAATCTTATAAAAGCCGTTGTAGAAAGAGATATAGGTGTAATAATAACAGACCATAATGTAAGGGAAACATTAAAAACAACCGACAGGGCATATATCATAGCCCATGGAAAAGTAATAGCAGAGGGAACTCCTACAAAAATAGTAGAAGACCCTGATGTGAAAAAAATATTTCTCGGAGAAGATTTTAAACTTAGTTAAAATCTCTCTTCTTCTTCTCTTCTATATTCAAAAACAATCTCAACAATTAAAAGAACAATTGATATAACATTTGCAACGGCAGCACCTATAGCAAGAGCTTTTGCAAGAGGTAGATGTGTTCCTGTGAAATATAATAAAGTTGCAGGTATAAGATGTAAATCAGCAACTAATGAAGCTGAAAGCATTTCTGCAGTCAATATCTTTTTAGCTCCAAATTTTAAAACAGTAGCAATTAGATTTACTGTAATAGCAATAACAAGTTGATAAGGGTCTTCACTGAATATAAATCCTATATTACTTGTTAAAGCAAGAACAATGAAAAAATCAGACCAAACTTTTCCCCATTTTATCATTTTATCCTACCTCTTGATGTTGATTTTCTTCTTCAAATTCTTCAAAGAACTGCTGGGCTCTTTTTAATGCCTTAGGATGTCCTAAAACAAGTAAAGAATCGCCTATTTTAATTTCTGTATCACCAGAAGGAGCTATTTTCATTTTTCCATCTTCCCTGATAATTGCAACAATTGTGGCTCCTGTCTCCTGTCTCATTTTTATATCTTTTAAGGTTTTTCCTATAAGTTTTGAATTTTCTGATATTTTTATCTCCATTATATCAATATCAGTTCTCTCTCCATAAGCTATCTGTTCTAAAAATCTTGATATTGTAGGAGATGGTGGATGAAGGACTAAGGAAGTGATTCTTCTTCCTATTGTTGCATTAGGAACGATTACCTCATTTGCTCCCAAAAGTTTCATTTTTTCACCGGCACCTTCGTTTGTAGCAGTTGAAATTATATAAAACTCATCTTTATCAGGTCTTATCAGTCTTGCAGTAACGATTACTGCCAAATCTTGAGTATTTTCCTCAAATGCTGTTATTAAACCTTTTGCCTTTTCTATTCCAACACCAAGCAACACACTTCTTTTGTGAGGTTCATCAAAAACAAAATACTCAACACCAAAATCAATTATCTCTTTTTCCTTTGAGTTGTTTGGTTCTATAAGGACTACTTTAAAGCCCCTTTTTTTGAGATTTTTTATAACTTCTTTTGTTATCTCATTAAATCCGCAAATAATATAATGTCCTGTTAATTTTTCCATAGCTTTATACATCCTCCAATATTTATAAATAGTAGGTAGATTGCTTTGCAAAAATACATTAATCGCCATCGCAAGTCCAAAATAGTAAGCAAGAGGGAAAAAGATTATCAAATATAGAACAGAAAAGAGTCTATTTATCTCAATATTTTCCGTATAGCCTTCTGTATATCCTACTGTGGATATAGATATAACAGTATGAAATAAAAAATTTAATACATGTGTTCCATCTGTTTGATTGTTGATTATCATCATCGCCAAAACACCAAATCCGGTGGCGAAAATGATAATCATAGCCGGATATCTAAGTCTTAATAGAATGTTATAAAACTTTTCCTCATAAACTGCCCTATAATTTTTGGGTTTTACATCTCCGTAATGGGGAATTTTTTTCTTTTTTTTCTTTTTTTTATAACCGTCCCATCTATCCATATCCATAATTTCGTGTATCTATCCATTTGATTAGTCTTTTGAGTTTTATTGCCGAGATTTCTACTAAACTGCTATATGCTACAAGTATAGTTAATGGTAATACTGATATTAGACCGGTAAAACTGGCAAGCCCCTGACGAGACGGATTTCTGGCAGGAGTATCCTTTGAGTTATACTCTCCGGATTTTGACTTGCCAGCTCTTATTCTATTTATTATCTTTATTGCTCTTTTCCCTATATTTACACTTGCATTATAATCTCTATCATATTTTCCACATTCACATTTAATTGTTAATCTGTCTGCTTTTGCTTTTTTATTGCATTTATGACAATATTGAGATGTATATGATGGCTGTATTTCTAATATTCTTATACCTTTTAACTTTGCTTTGTATTGGAGTTTATCTTTTATCTTGCTGTAAAACCATTCTGTAAATCTTTTTATTGCTTTACTGCTTTGCCAATCCGGTATCTTTTTAAATGATAGTTTCTCTATTGCTATTATCTTTATGTTGTAGATTTTTGCATATTCTATTATCCAGTTTGTGAATATGTTTAGTATCTCTTTTCTTATTTGTTTTATCTTTCTTTGTTTTCTTTTTTGTTCTTTGTATAGATGTTTTAATCTGTTTTGTAGTTTTTCTTTATGGTTTTTGCTTGTGGTTGTGTGTATATCATCTGCTATATGGTCTATTTTCTTTTCTATTTTGTCTATCTCTTTTTGTATT